>JBILHV010000067.1:0-7396 GCA_044350305.1 Burkholderiaceae bacterium | reverse complement strand
CGAATGGTATTCAAAATATTCCACCTGGACTGGAGATCATGAAGACACCCACTGGGTTTTATTACCTAGCGCTGGGTGCCTCGGTTATTTGTGTGGGTATTGTCTGGCGGATACTCTCGTCAGAGGTGGGTCGCGCCATGGACTCTGTACGCGAGGCTGAAAAATTAGCTGAGTGTTCTGGAATACCCGTCATCAAGTTGAAGATCACGATCTTTGTCATTGCTTGCACGCTTGTGGGTGTGTATGGGATCTTGCAAACCTACCTTCTGCAGTTTATTGATCCCTCGGCCTTCAACATGGAAGCGTCTCTCAACCTCGTCGTGATGAACGTATTAGGGGGGATGTATTACTTGCTCGGCCCGGTGTTAGGCAGCACGTTCCTTGCAGCACTGCCCGAGTTGCTCAGGGGGTATGTCGATTTACAACGCGTCATTTTTGGCATTATTTTGATCATTGTGATGGCAGCATTGCCAGGCGGGATCATTGGTTTGATGGGTGCACTGCGTCAGCTCATTTATAAGCTCACTGCGAGGAAGACGCCATGAGTCAACTTTTGCAAGTGAAAAAACTATGCCGCCAGTTTGGTGGTTTGCATGCCGTGCGTGATTTAGATTTCGAAGTGACCGACGGAGAGATCCTTGGCTTGATCGGACCAAACGGTGCAGGTAAGACGACGGTCGTTAACTTGGTCACGGGCATGATCATGCCCACCTCCGGTGAAGTGATTTTTGGCGGCGTAGACATCACCAAGAGTGCCGCACATAAACGCGCTGCGTTAGGTCTCGTCAGGACGTTTCAGTCTACGACGGTGTATGGCAATCAGACGGTTCGCGAAAATGCCCTACGAGGGGCCTACTTGCATCGATATCCTGGGATGTTAGCGGCACTGGTTTCTTCGCGACACGCCCGAGCGTTACAAAAGCAAACGACAGAGAAAGTTGAGCGTTTGATGACCTGGCTCGGGCTTGAACAGTTTGCCGATACGAACGCGAGCGAAATGCCTTATGGTCATCAAAAAACACTGGGCATTGTCATTGCGCTAGCGGCTGAGCCAAGAATGATCTTGTTGGATGAGCCGGTTGCTGGCTTGAGCGCCGAGGAGACGGATCATGTGCGGGATACCATCAAGCGCGTCAGAGAGGAGGGGATCTCTGTGGTGGTGATTGATCACAATATGCGGTTTATTTCCGGCTTGTGTGATCGATTGGTGGTGACGTCACAGGGTGAGAAGATTGCCGAAGGTGCGCCGAAAGAGGTCTTGCAAAACTCACTCGTCATTGAAGCTTATTTGGGGAAAGGCCATGCCACTGTTGCAGGTTGAGAACCTCAATGTACGCTACGGAAGCATTCAAGGTACGAGTGATATTTCGTTTGAAGTGAACGAAGGTGAGACGGTCGCTCTAATTGGTTCGAATGGCGCGGGCAAGAGCAGCACGCTCAAAGCGATACTGGGCATCGCTTCGTATCCAAGCGGTTCGATCACCTACAAAGGGCAACAGTTGAAGGGTTTGAAGCCGCATGAGGTCTTGCGCTTAGGTGTGGGCTATTCGCCAGAAGGGCGAAGGGTATTTCCAGCGCTTTCGGTCGCAGACAACTTACGTGTCGGGGCCTATACGAGAACGAGTCATGAGTTCGAACTGCGTAGCGACCAAATCTACGGGTACTTCCCACGCCTGAAAGAACGCTACAAGCAAGACGCCGGGAGTCTGAGTGGCGGCGAACAGCAAATGCTTGCGATTGGACGGGCGTTGATGTCCTTTCCCAAACTCTTCTTGTTGGATGAGCCTTCTTTGGGGCTGGCGCCAATCATCGTTGAGCGGATCGGGGAAATTTTGCAAGAAGTGCAGGCGAAAGAAAAAATCTCTGTCATTCTTTCTGAACAGAATGCGATCTGGGCGCTTGGACTATCTTCACGCGCTGTCATTCTTGAGCTAGGCCGAGTTGTTGCAGAGGGTGATGCGGCAGAATTACGGCAAAGCCCCAAAATTCGTAATGCCTATTTAGGGCTCGATTGAGCGACATGGGAAAACTTGATTCCCGTGTCGCAGTCATTACCGGAGGCGCCTCCGGAATCGGTGCTGCCACAGCAGAGTTATATGCCTATGAGGGTGCCAAGATTGCACTCGTCGATATCAACGAAGAGATGTTGACCGAAACCGCTGCGCGGATTCGTGCGATGGGAGGAGTGGTTGAGCCTTACTTGGTCGATGTCACCGATGGTGTGCATGTCGCACAAACAGTCGGTCATATCATCGAGAAGTGGAAGCAAATTGACGTCTTGATGCCTTGCTCCGGAATTTCTGTTGGGGGGACGGTTGCGACGATCGACGAGACCCTTTGGGATAAGGTCTTCGACGTAAACGTCAAAGGCAGCTACTTTTGGATGCACCACACACTGCCGCACATGATTCGAGCAGGAAGCGGATCGATTGTGTTGCTCGGTTCTCAGTTGGTGGTTTCAAGCGGCGGCAATAATGCGGCTTATATTGCGTCCAAAGGAGCGATTGCCGCGTTGGCAAAGACGATGGCTGTGGATCATGCGGTGCATGGTATTCGTGTCAACGTGTTGATGCCTGGCGTCATTGATACCCCTATGTCGCGTAAGTCGTTGACGCGCTATGAGGATACTGTCGCGACACGTGAAAAATGGGCTAATCGCCACGCGATGCGGCGGTTTGGATTACCAGAGGAAGTTGCAAAGGCGGCGCTCTTCTTGGCGTCGGATGACTCGTCTTTTACAACCGGTAGCCAATTATTTTGTGATGGCGGTTGGACGGTGATGTAGTTTTGTCGATAGATTGACACATTCGGGAGAGATTCATGGGTAAGGTACTTAGCGCAGAGCAAGTCAAGCGGTTTGAAGACAACGGTTATGTCTATCCAGTCGACTGTTTTACACGCGAACAGGCTGGCGCCTATTTGGATCAGCTCGAGGGGTTTGAAAAAGCGCATGGTGTTGAGTTGGGCAAGGGGTTTAACTTCAAGCCACACTTGCTGTTTAAATGGGTAGATGAGGTTGCGCGGCACCCGCGTATTCTGGATGCGGTCGAAGATCTCATCGGACCCAATATTCGATTGTTCCACCTCTCGGTATGGCCAAAAAACGCGCATTCTCCTGCCTACATCGATTGGCATCAGGATGCCACCTACTTTGGTCTGGATCCCAGTACTCAAATTACGATTTGGGTTGCGCTTTCCGATGCGCCGATTGAATCCGGCTGTATGGAAGTCGTGCCTGGCTCGCACAAGCTTGGTCAGTTGCACCACGCTGAGGATCACAAAAATACCATCTTGTTATCTAAGGGTCAGACTGTCGACGTTCCGTTTGATCGTTCGAAAACAGAATTTATGGCTGTGCGCGCAGGGCAGTTCTCCATACACGACACCTTTCTGGTGCACTCTTCTGGCTCTAATAACACTGATTATCGACGCGTTGGGCTGGGATTTAGCTACATCCCTACACATGCGCGGTGCACGAGTAGCACCCGTGTCACGGCCGCGCTCGTACGGGGTGAGGATAAGTTTAATCACTTTGATGATGAGCCACGTCCACAAGAAAATTATGGTGCGCGTGAGCGAGCAGTTCATACCGATGCCGTCGCGCGTTTTCGGGCGTCCAACGATGAGCAGGCAGCGAAGTACTAAAACATTGCTACCTTGCTTGGCTGCTGACACGAAGCAAATGATAAAAATAGTTTTTGAACAATACAAATTGAATGGAGTATCACTTGATCGAACTACCCTATCACGGACGATTTAAGTACTCGCCGATCACTAAGCGTCCTGATTACTCATTTCCGGAAGGCAAAAGATTAGCTATTTATTTCGCGCTCAACATAGAGCACTTTGCTTTTGGTAGCGGGATGGGTCATGCAGTCTCTAACGCGCTGCCTTCTCCTGACTCGAGATCGTTTGCATGGCGTGACTATGGCAACCGCGTGGGTGTTTGGAGAATGTATGACTTGCTCAATGACCTGAAGGTTCCGGCATGTCATTTGGTAAATACCGCGGTGTTTGATTATGCACCTGACGTCATTGAGCCGATTCTTGCGCGGGGCGACGAAATCGTAGGCCATGGTCGTACGAATGCGGAACGACATGGCGAGTGGTGGGAGCAAGACGAACTGAAGATGCTGTCGGATGTACGCTCTTTCATTAAGGGTAAGACTGGCGTTGCGCCCCGTGGGTGGATGGGGCCTTGGATGTCGCAAAGTCGCCTGACGCCAGATTTGCTTCAGGAAGCGGGTTACTCCTATGAAATGGATTGGCCATGCGACGACCAGCCGATCTGGATGAAAACGAGACAGGGAAAGCTGATGTCGATTCCTTACTCCCTTGAAATCAATGATTCGCCCCAGATCCTGGTGCGTCATCACACGGCCGAAGAATTTTCCACCATGATTGTCCATCAATTCGAGGAGATGCTTCACCAATCGACCAAGCAGCCTTTGGTGCTCGGGATCGCCTTGCATACGATGATTTTCGGACAGCCTTATAGGTTGCATGCCTTGCGTAAGGCGCTCGAGCATATTGTGAACCATCCTTTACGTGACAAGGTCTGGATCACTCGGCCCGGCGAAATATATGATCACGTCACCTCCTTGCCGCCGGGCACTATCGAAGAACCATAATTCGCATCGAGAGCAGCATGAGTGTCTTAGTGACAGGTGGGACGGGTTTTGTTGGCTTGAATGTTATTGAGGCGTTGCTCAATCGGGGTGAGCATATTGTCGTGCTCGATCGCCGACCGCTACCCGAAGAATTTTTAAAAACGATAGGCGCGAAACAAAGTCTCATTTGTCTCGAGTCTGGTGATGTGTGTAATCAAGGTGTTGTCGACGAGGTATTTGCACGCCATACGATTTCACATGTTTTTCTGGGTGCTGCGATCACAGCGGGCCCGGCGCGCGAACTGTCTGATCCGCATTCGGTGATCGAAGTTAATTTACTCGGCAATCTGAATGTATTGCGCGCCTGTGGGCAGGCGAAGGTTCGTCGCGTCGTGTTCCCCAGCTCGTTGACTGTGTACGGAGCGAGTCTGTTTGATCGTATCGTGTGTCAGGAAGCGAGCACACCACCTATCCCAGAGGGTTTATATGGGATCACAAAGTACGCGGGTGAGCGCATGGTGCTGCGGATGGCCTCGCTTTTGAATATCGAGGCTGTGACAGCCCGCATAGGGGCCGTGTTTGGCCCCTGGGAGACTACAACGGGAGTGCGCGACCTCGTCAGTCCGCTCGCACAGATTGCACGGGCATGCGTGCTAGGTAAGCCGGTGATTTTGCCGAGCGTATATCCGCGACGCGAGATGATCTACAGCCGTGACTTAGCGCAAGCGCTGGTACTGCTCATGTTTGCCCCCCAGTTATCGCACGATACCTATAACCTTTCTTGCAATGCCAAGTGGGACCAGACGCCAGAGGCTTGGTGTCATGCCTTGGCAAAACGCTTCCCTACTTTTGCTTGGTCACATCAGCAGGAAGGGCGAGCTGCAACGATTGATTATTACGACCTGCGAGATCGAGCCAGTCTCGATGCCCGTCGTATCAAAGAAGATCTCGGCTTTACGGCAGCGTACGAGTTGCCGCAGGTCATGGACGATTATGCTGAGTGGCTTCACGCTTGCGCGAATTATTTTTCTGAATAAACACTTTTTGAATTCAACATTGAATAGGCTGGACGAATGGAAATCGATATCAATGCCTTGCCGCCGGCAGAGCAATATAAGTTGTTGTCTTCAACTGTTGTGCCTCGGCCCATCGCCTTGGTGACAACAATATCTGACCAGTTTGGAGATAACGCTGCGCCGTATAGTTTCTTTAACTGCATGGGTGAGAATCCGCCCGTCATGGTCCTTGGCTTAGAGACCAAGCGTCATAATCAGGCGTTAAAGGATACAACCGTCAATATCCGCGATAACGGACAGTTCGTGATCCATCTCGTAGATGAGCCGATGGCCGAAGCGATGAATATTTGTGCCATCGATTTCCCTAGCAATATTTCAGAGGTAGAGCAAGCTGGGCTCACGCTGACCGCGTCGCGCCTTGTCCGTCCTAAACGTATCGTCGAGGCCCCCATTGCCTTTGAGTGCGAAAAAATTGCGTTAATTCAAATTGGACCCACTCGTAATATCGCAATTGGTAAGGTCGTGAGGATGCACGTGCGCGACGGCTTGCTGGATCCCGTGACGAATTACATTAACCCCGAGCTTTATCGGCCGGTTGGTCGAATGTTCGGAAAGTTGTACACCCGTACCCGGGACCATTTTGAAATGGTTGTCCCCAGTTTTGAGGACTGGGAACGCGAGCACATGAAGTAGGCTGAAGAAGCGGCGATAGCAAGAAAAAAGTCGCGAGATGCTGGAAAAACATAAAAGCGAAAGGACTATGCTTGTTGGATCTAGCATTTCGTTGATAATCTACGGTTACGACAACATGACTAGGGACAAAAAATGACAAAACCTTTAGCTTTAGTATTTGGTGGCTCGCGCGGAATTGGTGCTGCCTGTGTGCAGGCCTTAGCGCAGCAGGGGTTCCGTGTGGCGTTTACGTACGTAAGCAAGCCCGACGAAGCCAAAGCACAAGAAAAGGCAGGACAGATTAAGGCCTATGCGGCTGATGTGTGCGATGCAGCAGCCGTGCAAGGTGTGTTTGCACAAGCGATCAAGGATTTTGGTACACGTCCCCAGACGGTTGTGGTGAATGCAGGGATTAATCAGCCTTACGTCCCTATGGGACAGTTCACGCATGACAATTTCCGTAAGTTGATGGAGGTGAACGTGTTCGGTGCGTTTAACGTCCTGACCGAGGCAGCGAAAGAAGTGCTGGATGGTGGATCGATTGTCGGCATTACAACATCCATGGTGCGCAATGCAGTACCTGGGGGCGGTCCTTACACGGCGACCAAGGCTGCAGTTGAATCGCTCTTGCGGTCAATGGGCAAAGAGCTTGGCCCGCGCGGTGTGCGTGTCAATGGCGTGGCACCTGGCGCCGTGGATACTGATTTGTTCAATGCAGGCAAGACCGAAGAGGCTAAGCAGCGTGCCGCATCAATGAGCCCCTTCAATCGTATTGGCAAACCCGCCGAGGTGGCCGATGTGGTGGCGTTCTTGGCCTCGGATCGCGCCTCATGGATTCACGGTCAGATCATTCAGCCGAATGGTGGACTGGTCTAGATTACGTGTATGCGTAACAGATACGACGTCATCGTTGTTGGCAGCGGAGCGGCTGGGCTTTGCGCCGCCGCCGTTGCTGCAAGTGAAGGACAATCCGTACTGCTGTTGGAATCGGCAAAGAGTATCGGAGGCACCACGGCCATTTCTGGGGGAATGGTCTGGATTCCTGCAAACCATAAGATGAGTTCTGTTGGTCTTGAGGACAGCCTTGAGTCTGCCGTC
>JBILHV010000066.1:0-7411 GCA_044350305.1 Burkholderiaceae bacterium | reverse complement strand
TGGCTTGTCTCCCTGAGTCCTCTTATCGTTATGAGCATACAGGACTATAAAGCGTTCTGAAACGTATTTTTCGCAGCAAAGGAATCGTGTCAATGTCCGTCAGTCCACCTGCCTCTGAACCCAGCACTGCTCAAGCCACCGCACCAGAACTCAAGATACATGGCTCGATCGCGACAATCCGATTGCGCAATCCCGCTTACGCCAACAGATTAAGTCCCGCCGATTTAGACGTGATTCGAGCCCACATCGAAACCGTCAATGCAAACCAACACGTGCTCGTGCTCAAATTCGTTGCCGACGGAAAATATTTCTGTAGCGGCTACGACATATCCTCCTTAGCCGCTGACGCCGCGCCCTCATCGCTCTACTTTGGCGACACGGTCGATATCGTCGAGCGCGCCAGACCCGTCACGATTGCTGCAATCAATGGCGGCGTTTATGGCGGCGGAACCGACTTAAGCTTGGCTTGCGATTTCCGAATCGGCGTGCCTGACGCAAATATGTTTATGCCAGCCGCCAAACTCGGTTTGCACTTTTACCCGGGTGGCATGGTGCGTTACGTCTCACGCCTCGGTCTAAACCAAGCGAAGCGGTTGTTTTTAACGTGTGAAAAGATTCTTGCGCCCGAAATGCTATCGATAGGTTTCCTAAACGAAATCGTTCCAGCCGACACACTTTACACACGCGTCGATGCACTCAGTGCGCAACTTGCAAGCATGGCACCTATCGCATTAGCGGGTATCAAAAAACATCTCAATCAGATTGCCAGAGGTGAGCTGGATGACGCCGCCATTCGCGCAGCCGTATTGCACTCGGAACAATCGCAAGATATGAAAGAAGGTGCGCTCGCCTGGAAAGAAAAACGTGCGGCGAACTTTACCGGAAACTAATATCTACTTGGAGCCATAACCGCCATGATTCGACTACTCAGTTCCTGTTTACTACTATGGGCCTGCGTTTCAGCGCATGCGCAACCTATGAATCCTTCCTGGATCGGCCGCTGGCACGGAGGCGACACCACATTAATCGTGACACCAAAAAATGTGATCAATCAGGAGAGAATTTGTCGTTGGGTAGATAAAGCCCCAGAAAAGTTTGAAGGCTGTATTGCCCGTTATGCTGTAAACGTTAAAAAAACTGAAATACTTGAACTTTTTGACCTCATGCAATCTAGGGTAAAAGAGCAGACACCTAATATGGATGCTGCGTACAAAACACGTGCTGCCAAAACAGTTCAGGATGTGAAATCAAAACTTGCACAACTCAGTAATGAAACATTTCGTCCTATCGTCACTTCCGATGCAGATTACCAAGGCTCAGGCGACTGCGGGGCTTACTACATCATGGATAAGGGCACGCCTTATGTCGTGCGCTTGTGCGAATCTGCAGGGGCCGAATTTACATTGATGTTCGACCCGATGCAACGCACTGCAGCGCCGATTGCTCTGAATGCAATCGACGGACGTTGGCATAGCGCACAGTGGAAATATGGCTATGAACTTAAAGGTGGCGTCGGTACTGCTACCGCGACGAACAGCGCAAAATTCAAAATTGGCGACGAAATTATTTATCTAAGTCCTAAAGGTAAGAACACCTTTGAAGGCGAACAAATTTATCAAAATGGGAAATTCAATCCCATCAGTGTCACCCTGCTTCCCGATGGACGCCTACAGTTCAAAGGTGAGAAAAATATTTCCTGGACTATGACTCGACAGTGAGCACCTCATGAACAAAAAACCCAAAGTTGCACTTATTAGCACCGGCGGCACGATCACCTCCATGAGTACCGTTGGTGAGCTCGACCTATTTGAATACAGCTCAACCGGCATTCGGCTCGACGCAAATCAAATGCTAGAAAAATTCCATCATTGCAACACCATCGCAGACGTCATCCCCGTTCCTTTCGATACGCTGCTTTCAACTGCGGTGAGCTTTCCGGAGTGGAAACGTCTTGCGCAGACCATCATGGATTTACAAAAACAGCACCCCGACTTAAGCGGTGTGGTCATTTTGCATGGCACCTCCTCGTTGGAAGAAACAGCGTATGCACTCAGTCTCACACTCAAGACAGACTTACCGGTTGTCTTGACAGGATCTCAGCGACCTGCGAGCGCCTTGTCTTCCGATGCAGGTCTCAACATCTTTAACGCTGTGCGTATTGCGGGTACGCCCCAAGCCCGCGAAATGGGCGTCATGATTGCACTCAATGATGAAATCCACGCCGCACGTGAAGTCACTAAAAGTGCCAATGGCCGGCTGCAAACATTTGTGTCACATGACTTTGGTGTGCTCGGCCACGCGGATGGCGATCGGATTGTCTTTTATCGCAAACCCTCACGGCGCCACAATCCGGACACTGAGTTCGATATCCTGAGCATGACTGCGTTTCCGCGTGTCGATATTGCCTACAGCTATGCGGGTGGCGATGGCGCAGCGATCAAGGCGTTCGTTCAAGCAGGTGCGAAAGGTATCATTGCCGCCGCGTTTGCGCCAGGCCTGTTGACCCCGCAGGAAGACATTGCCATGCGCGATGCAGTCAAGGCGGGCGTACGCGTGGTGATTTCTTCTCGCGCTGGCTCAGGTCGCACCTTTGCACCGACAAAATCGAGAGAGGCTGGCTATTTGCAGGCCGACAACCTCAATCCACAAAAGGCGCGTGTGCTGCTAGGACTAGGTTTAGCTGTTACCCAAGATCGGGAACAACTACAACGGATGTTTGATCAGTACTAACAGAATGGGCGGCTTCTGTTACAGAGCCGCCTCGATAAGCTGTCGAGCGATACTGACTGGGTCTGGCAAGAGCGGTAAGGCATCGCGCGAAAACCAGTCAGCCGCTTCAATCTCGGATGGGTCTGGTGTGATCGTGCCGCCCGCATAGTCTGCAAAGTAAGCGATCATCAGCGAGTTAGGGAACGGCCAAGGTTGACTCTTGAAGTATCGAAGATTTGTGATCTCAATACCGACCTCTTCCCGCACCTCGCGCACTGCGCACTGCTCAAGTGTTTCGCCGGGCTCGACAAAGCCCGCTAAGGCGCTGAACACCCCTGGTTTGAAATGCGGGCTACGCGCAAGCAATAAGTCGTTGCCGCGTTCAACCAGCACCATGACCGCCGGCGATATTCTCGGGTAAGCTGTGAGCCGACAGGAGGGGCATTCCATCGCAAACTCAGTGGTCTTCATGATGTTGGGTGTACCGCAATGCCCACAGAACTGATGGTTCTTTTGCCAGTCAATCATCTGTGTCGCGCGACCGGCTAACGCAAACGCCTCGGCCCCCTCAGAGCCGAAGATACTACGTACAGGTCGCAATTCACCTACAAAATGCTTAGGAATTTGCTCCGTTTCGATCGCGTAGCACGGCCTGCCTTGCCACTGACCGATCAGCAGCGGGTGATGCGGTGTATTAAAGTCTGAAGCACGTGCCAGCGGAAACACCTCGGCAGATTCGTTTTCAGTTGATATAAAAACCTGATTGCCGTGTCGGACAATCCAATAGGTCAAGTCGCTCATTAGGGTTCTCAAATGAATAATGCTCGCTAAGTCTCTTACAAGCCTTAGACTATGAATCCTGTGTATTGTATTCTTACAACCACACAGATACACGCTTAAAGTCGTCCTACCCGGGTTGGCGCAAGCACTAAGGTAAACCATGAATGCTCCGCTCTCCAGTACAACGCATGCCGCTTTAGCGACGGTTACCTTAGACGACAAATATACACAGTCGGAAGGACGTGCCTTCATGAGCGGTGTGCAGGCCTTGGTCAGATTGCCCATGCTGCAGCAAAGGCGTGACGCAACGATTGGATTAAACACTGCAGGATTCATTAGTGGCTACCGCGGCAGTCCGCTCGGTGGCTATGACCAAGCTCTGTGGTCAGCAAAAAAACACTTAGCTAAACAAAATATCGTTTTTCAGCCGGGCGTCAATGGAGAGCTCGCGGCAACCGCAATTTGGGGCACCCAACAACTCGACCTCTATCCCACCAAAAAGAAACACGATGGTGTCTTTGGGATTTGGTATGGCAAAGGCCCAGGCGTTGATCGTTGCTCGGACGTATTCAAACATGCAAATATGGCCGGCACGTCTAAGTTTGGTGGGGTCATTGCAATCGCCGGCGACGACCACGCGGCGAAGAGTTCAACAGCCGCTCACCAGAGCGATCACATTTTTAAGGCTTGCGGTTTTCCAGTTTTTTTCCCTAGTGATGTCCAGGGAATTTTGGACATGGGTGTGCATGCCTTCGCGTTGAGCCGCTTTTCGGGCTTGTGGGCGGGCATGAAAACCATCCAGGAAGTCGTCGAATCAAGCACCAGAGTCGATATTGCCCACGATCGGGTCAAGATCGTGTTGCCCGAAGACTTTATCTTACCCGTCGGTGGGTTGCATCTGCGTTGGCCCGATAGTCCGCTCGAACAAGAAGCCCGGATGATGGAGTACAAGTGGTACGCCGCGCTCGCATACATCCGTGCCAATCAACTCAACCGCACAACCATTCAAGGCCTCAGCGACCGCATAGGCATTATTGCAAGCGGCAAGGCCTATCGCGACACTCGCCAAGCATTGCTAGACCTCGGCCTGGACGAAGCGACATGTCAGCGAGTGGGGATAAGGCTTCATCAGGTGAATGTGGTCTGGCCGCTTGAACCCACGATCACAAGAGCGTTCGCACTTGGACTAAAGGAAATCCTCGTCGTCGAAGAAAAGCGACAACTCATTGAGTATCAAATTAAAGAAGAGCTTTACAACTGGCGAGCGGATGTACGACCTGACGTGTTAGGTAAATTCGATCAAATACCAGGCGATCACACAGGCGGCGAATGGTCACACAGCAACCCGGCTGGCCATTGGTTACTGCGCGCTAACGCGGACCTGACGCCATCGCTCATCGCACAAGCCATCGCGCACAGACTTGAACAACACGCACTACCCGAGGACGTGCGCGCACGGATTCAAGCAAGACTATCGATCATTCAAGCAAAAAGACAATCACTTCTGCATGTCGATACCAGTACTGGCGAGCGTCCGCCATGGTTTTGTAGCGGGTGTCCTCACAACACCAGCACACGTGTGCCAGAAGGCAGTCGTGCCCTCGCTGGCATCGGCTGCCATTACATGGCGATCTGGATGGATCGCGATACCGTCACATTTACCCAAATGGGTGGTGAAGGCGCACCCTGGGTGGGGCAAGCGCCGTTTATGAACGAAGACCACGTTTTTGCCAATATTGGGGATGGCACGTGGTTCCACAGCGGCTCGCTCGCCATTCGTCAAGCGGTCGCGGCCGGCGTCAACATCACTTATAAGATCCTCTACAACGATGCGGTGGCCATGACGGGTGGTCAACAAGTCGGCGAGCGCCCAGAAGGTCTATCCGTCCCGCAAATCGTAAAGAGTTGCGTAGCCGAAGGGACCAAACGCATTGTCGTCGTCACCGAGGACACCGAACGCTATGACCAGGTAAAGCTTGAGGCCGGTGTTGAGGTTGTTCATCGCGACGAACTTGACCGCATTCAGCGCGAATTGCGTGAGATAAAAGGCACGACTATCATCGTCTACGATCAGACATGCGCAACCGAAAAACGCCGTCGTCGAAAGTCTGGGAAACTCGAAGATCCCAAACGTGTGGTTGTGATCAACGAGCTTGTATGTGAAGGCTGCGGCGATTGTTCCAGCAAGAGCAACTGTCTTTCGGTCGAGCCGCTTGAAACCGAGTTCGGTCGAAAGCGACAGATCAATCACAGCAGCTGTAATAAGGACGAGTCTTGCTTAAACGGGTTTTGTCCAAGCTTCGTCGTCTTAGAAAACGCAGTCCCACGCAAACGCACACCTCAATCGATTACGACGACAAACGAGGAATCTTTTTTTAAGGATCTCCCGCTGCCCACCCTACCACGCTGCGATGAACCCTATCGCATTGTTGTCGCCGGTGTCGGTGGTACAGGTGTCATCACGATCGGACAGCTATTGGGAATGGCTGCGCACATTGAAGGTAAGGGAATCATCACGCAAGATTCCGCAGGGTTGGCACAAAAAGGTGGCGCCACTTGGAGTCATGTGCAGATTGCAGAAGATCCAACCTCACTCAGTGCAACCAAAGTAGATATCGCGCAAGCAAATTTGATTTTGGCCTGCGACGGGATTGTGGCCGCAAGTAGCGCGACTCTCACATTTATGCGAACAGCCCACACCAATGTCGCGTTGAATACTCACGCCACTCCGACGGCGGGTTTTGTACAGAGCCCAGATTGGCAATCACCACATCACGCCTGTACGACCGCGATTACGCAAACTGTCGGTGCCGAACACCTTGCGAGTCTCAACACAAGTGCCTTGGCCCTCTCCAAACTTGGTGATTCGATTTATGCCAACCCAATTCTTCTGGGCTTTGCCTGGCAAACGGGCTGGATCCCGCTCACCTTAGCGTCGCTGCAACAAGCCTTAGTCTTGAATAATGTTCAGGTCGAGCGCAACCTACAAGCCTTTGAGTGGGGTCGCGCCGCCGCGCTCGGTCGTGTCAATCACCTCTTGGCGCCACAAGAAACAACCATTAGCTTCAAGCCTCGCACGAGTCTTGAGGACACCATTAAGACACGTCATACATTTTTAACGGCCTATCAACATGCCGCCTATGCAAAATCCTATGTTGATTTTGTCGCACAAGTTCAACAAACCGAAGAGTCGCTCAGCTTAGGCAGTCGCTTATCTACTGCCGTGGCGCGCTATCTATTTAAGCTCATGGCTTACAAGGATGAATATGAAGTCGCACGGCTCCATACTCAGACCGGCTTCGAGGACGAACTGCGTGCCCGCTATGAGCCTGGCTTTCAAATCGCTCACCACCTCGCGCCTCCGCTGTTATCTAAAAAGAATGCGAAAGGCGAACTCATCAAGCGGCGCTTTGGTCCTTGGCTGCGCCCAGTGTTACGCGGCTTGGCGACGCTGAAGTTTCTGCGCGGAACGCCGTTTGATCCCTTTGGCTTTAGCCATGAGCGCCGGCAAGAACGTGCTTCGATCGTGGCCTACAAGCAGACCATCCTTGAATTGTTGACCTCGCTGAACCAAAGCAATATCGATCTCGCCGTTCAGATCGCGAGTATCCCCGAAAATATTCGCGGCTACGGACACGTTAAAGCGCGACATGTTGCGAGTGCACAAGAGAAACAAACTGAACTACTTGCGCGCTGGCGCGGTTAAGTGCTGAGCTGACCGTTCAGCACTTACATCGTTTCTGAGAAGAGCTCACGACCGATCAACATGCGTCGAATTTCGCTGGTGCCTGCACCGATTTCATAGAGCTTTGCGTCACGCCACAAGCGCCCAACCGGATACTCGTTCGTGTAGCCGTTTCCACCGAGCAGTTGAACCGACTCCCCTGCCATCCACGTTGCTTTCTCAGCACAGTACAGAATG
>JBILHV010000065.1:0-7417 GCA_044350305.1 Burkholderiaceae bacterium | reverse complement strand
CCACCAAGGCTTGTATTTCTACCAGCAAGGGACGGGTCCCCTCTTGAGTCGCCATCACGCAGGACCCAGACACTTGGGCAGAATGTTGCGACAAAAAGAGCGCGGAAGGGTTGGCAACCCCCTTTAGGCCGCGATCTGTCATCGCAAAAACGCCTAACTCGTTGACCGCACCAAAACGGTTCTTAAAGGCACGCACCAAACGAAAGGACGAATGCGTGTCACCCTCAAAGTACAGAACGGTGTCCACAATATGCTCCAGCACGCGAGGACCCGCCAGAGTGCCGTCTTTCGTGACATGGCCGATCATCACAATCGGAATACCTGCCTGCTTGGCCAAGCGCGTCAATTGGGCGGCGCATTCTTTTACCTGAGACACCGACCCGGGTGCGGCACTCAGTTCACTGGAGTAAACGGTTTGAATGGAATCGATCACTGCGACAGCAGGCTTTTGCTCTAACAGAGCTGCCTGAATGGCCTCAAGACGAATTTCTGCAAATAAATCGACCGAACCACCCGATAGTCCCAAACGACGCGCACGCAGCGCGACTTGCTCGGCCGACTCCTCACCCGTCACATACAACACGCGCGACGCGCCGGACATCGCCACTAAAGCCTGCAACAAGAGCGTTGACTTTCCAATCCCTGGATCTCCACCGATCAACACAACGGCGCCCGCGACCAACCCACCGCCCAGCACGCGATCAAACTCTGGGATACCCGTCGACATACGAGGCAACTCGAGTGCCTCGACATCTGAGAGGCTTCTCAATGGACTGGCGGTCGCCAGCGGCGCATAGCGATGCTGCTCGGCCTGGGACGAAGCACCCGTGTCGCGCGACTCTTCCAAGGTATTCCAGGCGTGGCAATGGGGACACTGCCCGAGCCATTTTGGGCTGATGCCACCACATTCGGAACACGCAAAGATCGTTTTAATTTTGGCCATGAAAAACCCTGACGCGCCATGCGCCTAAGACTGGTAGTCTAACGCAGGGGGCTTCTAAACGTGCCCTACACTGCGACTTGCACGTCCTGATAAAGCTTAAGCATAATTTACCCATGGCTGTCGATCATTACGAGAATTTTCCCGTGGCGTCCTGGCTACTGCCCAAGCCTCTGCGCCCGGCTGTGGTGGCTATCTATCGCTTTGCCCGAAGCGCGGACGATATTGCTGACGAAGGGGACGCCCTCCCCGCACAACGTTTGGCAGCGCTGGCGCAATATCGCCTCGGGCTGACCACGTTGGCATCGGGTGACTATGACGGTGCGCGCTTACCGGACGGGCTACGCGAGATTTTCTTGCCACTCGGCCGAGTCATCCAAAAACATAGTCTTCCTTTTCAGTCTTTTTTTGACTTGTTAACGGCTTTTGAACAAGACCTGACCCAGGCACGCTATCCGAACAACGAAGCCGTCATGGCGTATTGCCGACTATCGGCAAACCCCGTCGGCTTGCTCATGCTGCACCTGTATCAAACGACCGATGCGCTCTCGATCGAACAGTCAGACGCCATTTGCAGCGCATTACAACGCGTCAATTTTTTACAAGACGTGGCAATAGACTGGCGCAAGAACCGTATCTACTTGCCAGGCGATGCCCTAGCGCGCTTTGGTGTGTCCGAAGCAACGATTGCACAAGGAGAATGCACGCAAGCTTGGCGCGACCTCATGGCCGAGCAGGTCAAACAATGCCGCGCATTGTTACACTTTGGCTATCCACTCGGTCAACGTTTGCCGGGCCGCATCGGGCTCGAGCTTCGTCTGATCGTCCAAGGTGGTTTAAAAATTCTTGAAAAAATTGAACAAGTAGAATTTGATGTATTCACTCGACGGCCCATTTTGCGGCCCACAGACTGGATAACAATGTTTTGGCGAGCACTTTGGCGATAACTCAATGACCCCAAGCGAATACTGTCAAGAAAAAGCGGCAAAAAGCGGCTCGAGCTTTTACTACGCTTTCCTTTTTCTTCCGCCAGACCGGCGCCTTGCCATCACGGCGCTTTACGCGTTTTGCCGCGAAGTCGACGACGTGGTCGACGAATGCACGGATTCATCTATTGCTCGCATCAAGCTTGCTTGGTGGCGCACGCAAGTCGAAGCGATGTATCAAGACAAAGCGGAACACCCCGTCACCCAAGCACTCACACCCTGGCTCGCACCTTTCCAGATCACGCGGGAGCGTCTCTTAGCCATCATTGATGGCATGGAGATGGATCTCGATCAAACGCGTTATTTAGATTGGCCGGCACTCGAGAAGTATTGCTGGCATGTGGCGGGCGTCGTGGGTGAACTCTCTGCTGGAATCTTTGGTGTGCATAGCACTGCCACCCTGAGCTACGCCAGCAAACTAGGCATCGCCTTTCAGTTAACCAATATCATTCGAGATGTGGGTGATGATGCGCGCCGTGGTCGCATCTATCTTCCAATCAGTGATCTACAAAAATTTGACGTGCGTGCAGCGGATATCCTGAACAGTCAATATTCAGAAAAATTTGCAGCACTCATGGCCTTTGAGGGCGCACGCGCCCGTACGCTGTATCGTGAAGCCATCGAGGCGCTTCCCCCACCAGAGCAGCGCACGCAGCGCCCGGGGCTGATGATGGCAGCCATCTATTATGCTTTGCTCAATGAAATCGAGCACGAAAATTGGCAAGTGTTAGACCAGCGCATCTCCTTGACGCCTGTGCGTAAGCTTTGGCTTGCCTGGAAAAATTTTGTCGGAGCAGGACGCAGCGTCGTCAAACAAATCCGACGGACGGAAACCCGCGCGTGAATGTCGCGGTAATTGGTGCGGGCTGGGCGGGGCTCGCTGCGGCCGTCGCACTCAAACAATCAGGAGCTCAGGTTACAGTTTTTGAAGCTTCTGGCACGTCAGGTGGTCGCGCACGCGGCGTGAACGATCGTCAGTTGGGCACCATCGATAACGGTCAACACCTGATGCTTGGCGCCTACACCGAATCTCTCGCAATGATTAAGCAACTCTCCCCCAAGCGCTCAGAACACGAGTTGTTATTGCGCGTGCCACTCACCCTAGAGAGCGCCGACGGGAGTTTTCGCTTACGCGCGCCCCGGCTGATCGCCCCCCTACACCTTGTTTGGGCGCTGAGCTTCGCTCGAGGCATCACGATCAGTGAACGAGCGTCTGCGTTACGCATGGCTGCAGCCGTACGCCTAAAGAACTGGCAAGCTGCTGCTCACCAAAGCGTACGTGACTTGCTTGCCCAGCACAAACAGTCGGACGTACTCATTCGCAAGATCTGGGAGCCGCTTTGTTTAGCAGCACTGAACACTCCGCTTGAACAGGCCTGCGCGCAACTATTTCTTAATGTCTTGCGTGACGGGTTAGGCGGCGCTCGCAGCGGCTCGGATCTGATCGTTCCACGGGTTGATCTGTCGACTCTTTGGCCCACCGTCGCCGCGCAGCACGTCAGCATGCGTGTCCGTCATATCGTCCGGAATCTGCAGATACACGAGGACGGCGTTGACGTGGATCATGAACGCTTCGATGCCTGCGTGCTCGCCGTTCCACCCTACGCGGCACGACGCATTCTTGCTGGATGTCTCGACGATCGCAACGCTGCCATGACGACCTTACGTCAAGGTCTAGATGGTTTTGACTATCGCGCGATTGCAACACTTACTCTACAGCTCGAAAAGTCTTGGTCAATGCCTGTGCCGATGATGATGCTTGATGAAAATATCGCGTCGCACCAGTATGGTCAGTGGATCTTTAGCCGTCCGGATCATTCCGATCAAGTGACGGTTGTGGTCAGTGACGCACCAGACTTGCTTAAGATCGATCGCGATATGCTCGTCGAAGCTATTTCCACGCAGATACGCATGCAGTGTCAACGACACCCCAACGCGATCGACATCCTTCCACCTGTGATTCACCATCGACTGATTGTCGAGAAGCGCGCAACCTTTGATGCACGCGTCGGGTTGCATCGACCCTCAGCCACCACCCCATGGCCCAGACTCACGTTGGCCGGCGATTGGACAGACACCGGCTACCCCGCGGTGCTCGAAGGCGCTGTGCGTAGCGGCTTACATGCAGCGAAGATACTGCTGCAAAACCAAACTATCCACGCAGGGATTGCACAGTAAGCAAACCGAGAAAGGTCAGGGTCAAAGACCCCAACAGACTGCCCCCCGCGTATAGCGCTGCCATCGCGAGGCGTCCTTCCTCTAGCAGAGAAAAGGTCTCCGCTGAAAAAGTAGAGAACGTGGTGAGTCCTCCAAGCAAACCGGTCACGATAAACAGGCGCCAGAAAGGTGGCAGCGCGGGCAGCGTCGCGAAAAACCCGAAGGCCAAACCGACCAGGTAGGCACCCACAAGGTTGGCGACGAGGGTACCCCAAGGCATCGCACCGTTCGGTTGATTGAGCCAGACCGCCAAGACCCACCGCAACCAGGCCCCCAAGGCGGCGCCTGCACCAACTGCAAAGAAATGCCCTGGCGTGAGATAGTGCATCGTCAGACGCTCGCGTGCTCAGTGATGTATGCACGCACGCTTGCGACATCACACGGCAAGATAGTCACTTTTTGCGGCAAAGACTCTAGCCCCTCTAACCCGGCGGGCACCGGTGCAGGCACGCCCAGCGCCTCTTGAATCACCTCGGAGAACTTAGCGGGCAACGCGGTTTCGAGGATAAGCATGGGGATTCCGGGCTCGGTATAGCTGGCCGCAACCTTCACGCCATCTGCCGTATGCGGATCAATCAGCATGCCCGTTTTTTCTTTGACAGAACGGATCGTGTCGAGACGATCTTGGTGGGTGCTGAAGCCAGCGACAAAGCCATAGTCGCGCTCGAACTCTGGCAAGTATGAGGACAAATCAAAATGCCCGTTCGTCGAAAGCTCTCGCCACAAGCCCGCGACGCGCACGGGATCACGGCCCACCAAATCAAACACGAAACGCTCAAAATTAGACGCTCGCGAGATATCCATCGAAGGGCTCGAGGTCGCAAACGTTTGGGCCGCGGCGCGTGGGCGGTAAATGCCTGTGCGGAAAAACTCTTCCAGCACATTATTTTCATTGGTCGCCAAGACCAATCGACGAATCGGCAAGCCCATCATGCGCGCGATATGTCCCGCGAGAATATTTCCAAAGTTTCCAGAGGGCACGCTGAAAGACACCTGTTGCCCTGGGCCGGTCGTCGCACGCAACCATCCGTGAAAGTAATACACGACTTGAGCTGCAATCCGAGCCCAGTTAATAGAGTTGACGGCGCCAAGGCGGAACTGAGACTTAAAAGACAAATCGCTCGCTAAGGCCTTCACGATATCTTGCGCTTCGTCAAAGACGCCTTTTACCGCGATGTTGTGAATGTTGGCGTCTTGCAAGGAATACATCTGGGCACGCTGAAACGCACTCATGCGGCCATGGGGCGAAAGCATGAAGACCGCTACCGCCTCCTTGCCACGCATCGCATATTCGGCCGCCGAGCCGGTATCCCCCGAGGTCGCGCCTAAGATATTGAGCGTCGTATGGCGTTGACGTAATACGTACGGAAAAACCTGGCCCAGAAACTGCATCGCCATGTCTTTGAAGGCCAAGGTTGGACCTTCTGAAACGCACAACAAGGACATCCCATTATTTAATGCGCGCAACGGAACAATCGCATCCGTTTTAAACGACTCTTTGCAATAGGCAGCGCGCGTCATGCTTTGCAGATCAGCGCGCTCAATATCCGACACAAACAAGCCAAGCACTTCGGCTGCGAGCGCGTGGTAGGGCAATGAGCGCCAGGACTCTAGCGTCGCGACCGACACCTTGGGTAGCACCTGAGGGATTGCTAAGCCACCATCGGGAGCAAGTCCTTCGAGCAAAATATCAGCAAAGCCTTGGGCATCCATGCCCCCGCGGGTGGAGACATATTTCATGACAAACTTTCCATCCGCAAGCGGGTCACTTTCGAGCGCACAAAGGGCAACGCCTCGATCTGGGCGATTGCGACGTTCACATTGCGCTCAACGGCCTCATGTGTCAAAAACACGAGATCAGCGCTTGCATCAATGTCCGAGGGCTGTTGAATCATTGAACCGATCGAAATGCCACTGTTAGAGAATACGCGCGCAATGTCGGCCAAGACACCTGGTTGATCCGCAACCGTTAAACGCAAGTAGTAGGAGGTAATCACGTCGTCAATCGCCAGTATGGGCGTATCCGACATGGAGTCGGGCTGAAACGCAAGATGCGGGACACGGTGTTCTGGATCAGCGGTCAGCAGACGCGTCACATCAACAAGATCAGCCACCACCGCAGAAGCCGTGGGCTCCTCCCCCGCTCCCTTACCGTAATAAAGCGTCTGGCCTACAGCGTCACCGCGGACCAACACTGCGTTCATCGCGCCTTCAACATTGGCGAGCATTGACTTGGCAGGTACCAGTGCAGGATGTACGCGTAGTTCGATACCTTCGGGGCGACGCTTGGTGATCCCCAGCAGTTTGATCCGATAACCCAAACGCTCTGCTAACTTGATGTCTTCGGCCGCCAGCTTAGAAATGCCTTCAATGTAAGCGCGCTCGAACTGCACCGGAATACCAAACGCCAGCGATGCCAACAGCGTCAGCTTGTGTGCGGCGTCCACGCCCTCGATATCAAAGGTTGGATCTGCTTCGGCATAGCCCAGCTTTTGCGCTTCAGCTAAGACGGTCTCAAACGGCAGCCCACGCGCACGCATCTCGGACAAAATAAAGTTTGTCGTGCCGTTGATGATTCCAGCGACCCACTCGATACGATTCGCAGTCAAGCCTTCCCGAATCGCTTTGATGATGGGAATGCCGCCTGCGACAGCAGCTTCAAACGCCACCACAACGCCTTTAGCGGATGCTGCCGCGAAAATTTCAGTCCCATGCTTGGCGAGCAGCGCTTTATTCGCCGTGACAACGTGCTTGCCCTGCGCAATGGCTTCAAGCACCAATTCACGCGCAAGGGTGTCGCCGCCCATCAGCTCCACCACAATATCAATCGATGGGTCACGCACCAAACCATAGGGGTCTGCATCGACCTTAATCGCGGCGCCCACCAAGGCGCGCGCTTTCTCAATGTCGCGCACAGCGATGCGAGTGACCTCAATTGTTTGTCCCGCACGACGTGCGATTTCCAGCGCATTCCGGCGAAGTACTTTCCATGTCCCGCCACCGACTACGCCTAGGCCGAGTAGGCCAACCTTAATAGAGTCCATTACAACAATCCATCCTTGCGAAACATTTCTTTGATGCCTCGCACCGCCTGTCGGGTGCGCTGCTCGTTTTCAATTAATGCAAACCTTACGTATTCATCACCGTAATCCCCAAAACCAATACCAGGCGATACGGCCACCTTCGCCTCTTCCAATATTCGTTTGGCGAATTCCAATGAACCTTTGGCGCGATAGGGTTCAGGAATGTGTGCCCAGATATACATGGACGCCTT
>JBILHV010000064.1:0-7482 GCA_044350305.1 Burkholderiaceae bacterium | reverse complement strand
CGAAACCATCATGGTGAACTGCAACCCAGAAACCGTATCGACCGACTACGACACCTCTGATCGCTTGTACTTCGAACCCCTGACGCTTGAAGATGTTTTAGAGATTGTTCACAAAGAGAAGCCGATCGGCATCATCGTGCAGTACGGCGGGCAGACTCCCTTAAAGCTGGCGCGTGCGCTTGAGGCCAATGGTGCGCCGATTATCGGCACGAGCCCTGAGTCAATTGACGTGGCCGAAGACCGTGAGCGTTTCCAAAAGCTCCTCAACAAGCTTAATTTGCGCCAGCCGCCTAATCGTACCGCTCGCACAGAGAGTGAGGCGCTGGGCCACGCACAAGAGATCGGCTACCCGCTGGTTGTGCGCCCAAGCTACGTGCTTGGCGGACGTGCCATGGAAATTGTCCACGAGCAGATCGACCTCGAACGTTACATGCGTGAGGCGGTTAAAGTGAGTAACGATTCGCCGGTGCTGTTAGATCGCTTCTTGAACAACGCGATTGAAATCGACGTGGATTGCTTGTGCGATGGACAACAGGTGTTCATCGGTGGCGTGATGGAGCATATCGAGCAGGCTGGGGTTCACTCAGGTGACTCTGCTTGTTCGTTACCACCCTTCTCGTTGTCTGCTGAAATGACGGCTGAGATCAAGCGTCAGACGGCCTTGATGGCACGTGCGCTAAATGTTTCCGGTTTGATGAACGTACAGTTTGCGGTGCAGAACGGTGATGTCTATGTGCTTGAAGTCAACCCACGTGCTTCGCGCACCGTCCCCTTTGTCTCGAAAGCCACAGGCTTACAGCTTGCCAAGATTGCTGCGCGGGTGATGGCAGGCCAGACGCTGGCCGAGCAGGGCGTGACGCGGGAAGTTGTGCCACATTACTTCTCAGTCAAAGAAGCCGTGTTCCCCTTCGTGAAGTTTCCAGGTGTCGATACGATTCTTGGTCCGGAGATGAAGTCCACGGGTGAGGTCATGGGCGTTGGTGTCACATTTGGTGAGGCATTTGTGAAGTCGCAAATGGCGGCCAGCGTCAACTTACCTACGTCAGGAACGGTCTTTCTAAGCGTGAAGAATCAAGACAAGCCCAAGGCGGTTGACGTTGCGCGTGGCTTACACACGCTAGGCTTCAAGATTGTCGCGACGCGCGGCACTGCCGCCGCCATCAAGGAGGCGGGTATCCCAGTCGCTGTCGTGAATAAAGTCGCCGAAGGGCGTCCACACATCGTCGATATGCTTAAGAATGGCGAGATATCTCTCGTGATCAATACGGTAGAAGAGCGCCGTAACGCTATTACAGATTCGCGCGCTATTCGTACGCAAGCGCTTGCAGCGCGCGTGACCTACTACACCACCATCGCCGGTGCTTGGGCTGCAGTAGAAGGAATGCAATATTTGCGCGAAGGGCTTGGTATCCAGGTTTATTCGTTACAAGACCTACACCGCTCGTTATGATTGCAGATACCGACCTTCCTTATGCTGGCCTTCGGGTCTTGGACATTTCACAAGGAATTGCCGGACCGTATTGTGCACATGTCTTGTGGCAGCAAGGCGCCCATGTTTTGAAGGTTGAGCCTCCCTCAGGGGACTGGATCCGCTTTGTGGGCGTCATGAAGGGTGATCACAACGCGTTGGCGATTCAATACAACGCGGGTAAGCAGGCGTTGGCGCTAGATGCTCGCACGGATGCAGGAAAAAAGATTCTGCGAGGCTTGGCGGCGCAGGTCGATGTCGTGGTGCAGAATTTTCGTCCAGGGGTTGCCGAGCGCCTGGGTGTCGGCTACAACGCGTTGTCTCTCGAGAAGCCCGATCTCGTTTACGTGTCGATTAGCGGCTACGGGCCCGATGGTCCTTACGCGGATGCGCCGGCAACAGATTCCGTGATGCAAGCCGACAGCGGCTTGATGTTCTCAAATCAAGATGAGTCCGGTATGCCGCGGCGCGTGGGCTTGCTTGCCGCAGATGTGATGACGGGCTTGTATGCCTCGCAAGGGGCAGCGACTGCGCTGTATCAGCGACTGGCACGTAAGCGCGGTACACACGTACAAGTCAGTCTGTTTGAGGCCTGTGCCTCGTTTCAAGGCATGTGTTTTCTTGAGCAGGCGATGGCTGGTAAAAGACCTTTTGGTGCCGTGAGTGCACCGAATGGTGTTTTTGATACGTCAGATGGACAAATCTCTGTTGTCACGGTCAATACTGATCATTTTCATCGTATCTGTCGTGCAATGAATCGGCCAGAGTGGATCACCGATCCGCGCTACCTAGACAATGCCATACGGTTCGATCACCGTTTGCAGTTGCACGCCGATATGAATGAGCAGTTAAAGAATCAACCCACGGCCCACTGGACTACCTTGTTTCAGAAGCACGATGTGTTGCACGCGGCCGTGCGTGACTACAACGGCGTCATGAGTCATCCCCAAGCCTTGCATCTAAAAATGTTTCAAGAACTGGAGCAAGAGGGCGTTGGGTCGCTACCCTACATGGGTTTGCCGTCGCACCCCTATCATCGCAAGGCACAAAGTTCCCCGCGCATCGGTGAGCATTCGATCGAAGTACTCAAAGCGTACGGACTCAAGCAAGCCGAGATTGATCAGTTGATTTCAACGGGTGTGGTCAAGCAGGCTGGCGCGCTCGCCAACAAAGCCTAACGTATGCCAGTCTTCATTACGGGCGCAAGCAGTGGATTAGGTGCTGCGCTTGCGCGTCATTACGCCACCCAGGGGCAGACCCTTGGCTTGTTAGCGCGACGTGGGGATCGTCTGCAAAGTTTGATGGAGTCGCTTCCCGGGCAGCATCAGATGTATGTTGTCGATGTGTGTGATCGCGAGGCCCTGCACGCTGCGGCGCGTGACTTCCAGAGACGTGTTGGCTTTGTCGACACCGTCATAGCCTGCGCAGGTATTAGTGCGGGAACACTGACTGAATGCGAGGATGATTTTTCTGTTTTCAGCGCCATCATGCAAACAAACGTGAGTGCCACCGTTTCCAGTTTTGAGCCTTTTGTGACGGATATGAAAGCGAAGCGAACGGGGACGTTGGTTGGGATTGCCAGCGTGGCCGGCGTGCGAGGCTTACCTGGTGCAGGGGCATACAGTGCCTCTAAAGCGGCCGTCACGACGTATTGCGAGAGTCTCAGGCTTGAGCTCAAGCCGCATGGCGTGCGCGTGGTGACGATTGCGCCGGGCTACATCAAGACAGAGATGACTGCCCACAATCCGTATGCCATGCCGTTCTTGATGGATGCCGATGCCTTCGCAGTGCGCGCCGCCAAGGCGATCGAGTCTGCCCGCTCGTACATTGTGATTCCCTGGCAAATGGGCGTGGTAGGCAAACTGATGCGTCTGTTACCCAATTGGTTGTACGACCGTTTAGCGGTGAATGCGCCGCGCAAACCACGGCGTTCGTCGATAGCGATAGACCCTGACAAGCGAACCGATCACGGGAAGTAGGCGAGCGGTTCGAACTTAGCCTAGGGTGTGACGTCGTTTTGCGTGCCGTTTGCCAAATGGTCGACATCGCCCCAGCGAATGACGCTCCATCCCTGAGGTGAAACGTTTAGTCGGTTCAGGCTCGCGTTCAACAAAGGCGCTTGCCGCGGTGCTTGCAGGCTGACCTGATTAGCATGTCGCCAAACAATATCCATGGCGCCCCCGTGACTGACCACCATCACGCGTTGGCCGACGTGACGCGCTGCGATTTCATTGATTGCCTCAACAACGCGGGCATAAAAGAAACCTAGTGACTCGCCACCAGGGAGTTCGGCATTCGGATCGCGCGCACGCCAAATCGCTGCGGCTTCGGGAGCATGCGCATCCATCTCGTCGTACACCAGTCCCTGCAATACGCCAAAATGACGTTCTCTGACCCCTTTGTGAATATTTAGGGGAAGACCGACTTCGTCTGCCACAGTTTGCGCGGTGGCATGTGCCCGTTTGAGGTCGCTTGTGTAGACGGCATCGAGCCGCTGCCCTGCTTGCGTGAGGTTCTTGATGTGGCGTCCGAGCGCGCGGGCTTGTTCAACCCCTGTCTCGTTCAGGCCAATGTCTTCCCAGCCTTGCACGCGCCGCTCTGCGTTCCAGGGAGTTTCGCCATGCCGTACTAGCCAGATTTCTGTCATGCCAATGCTCTTTAAATAAAGCAGGGAGTTTACAGCGAGGCGGGAGTCAATACCGTACGCAGCACCGCTTCAATCACAAAGGTTTCCCATTGCTCAAAGATTTCGGGTGTTTCAAGATTTTCACCTAAAAAAGCCGAGAGCGTGAACCGATTGGATTGATAGAAGTAGCCTAGGGCGACAATCATCATGTACAGATCACGGGACGCGATGGTTGAACGAAAGATCCCTTGCGCGACACCTCGGCGCAGCACATCATCCACCACACTGATTGCAGGGGAAGAAAACTCCTGCGCCCGACTAGAACGTGCGATGTGCTTACCACGGTGTAGGTTTTCGCTGTTTAACAGCGTGACAAACTCCGGGTGCTTCTTGTAGTAATTCAGGACAAATCTCACCACCTGCTCAAGCGCAAGCTTTGGTTGATCGAGATCGAGTTTGAGTGCCGCCTCAGCAACGTTGAAGCGGCGATAAATTTCTTCAAGCGCAGCGACAAACAAACTTTCTTTATTGCCAAAGTAGTAATAGATCATCCGGTCGTGCGAGTTAGCCGCCCGAGAGATCTGGTCGATGCTACCGCCGTCAAAGCCGTGCTTGGCAAATACTTTGATGGCAGCCATTAATAGGCTGTCGCGGGTTGTTTCCGCAGATTTTTCGCGCACCCCAATTTTGCGTTGAGGCAGAGCGTTCGAGATAGCCTTGGCGGTCATCGGTGTATTAATTATTGTTCGGCAAACGCACGCTCAATGACAAAGTCTCCAGGTTTGGAGGTATTGCCTTCGTTAAATCCGCGCGCTTCAAGCATCGTTTTAAGATCACGCAACATGCCGGGGCTGCCGCAAATCATGATGCGGTCTTGTTCGCGGTCTAGCGCTGGCACGCCCAAATCCGAGAAAAGTTTTCCGTTTTCAATCAACGTGGTGATTCGCCCCGTATTTTTGTACGCCTCACGCGTGACAGTTGGGTAGTACGTCAATTGCTTAGACACCATTTCACCCAGCAATTCGTGCTCAGGCAGCGTATGCGTGAGGTAGTCGTGGTAGGCGAGCTCGGCCACCTCTCGCACGCCATGGACCAAGATCACCTCTTCAAATTTCTCGTAGGTATCGGGATCCCGGATCACGCTTAAAAAGGGGGCAAGACCGGTGCCAGAGGAAAACATATATAGGCGTTTGGCAGGTAATAAATAGTCGATCAGCAGCGTGCCGGTCGGCTTGCGTCCGACGAGGATTGAATCTCCGACCTTGATGTGTTGGAGGCGTGAGGTCAGTGGACCATCTTCGACTTTGATGCTTAAAAATTCAAGGTGCTCTTCGTAGTTGGGGCTGACGATGCTGTAGGCGCGTAGCAGGGGCTTGTCGTTGACACGTAATCCGATCATCGTGAAATGGCCATTACTAAAACGCAAGGATGGATCGCGTGTTGTCGTGAAGCTAAACAGCCGGTCAGTCCAGTGGTGGACGGTTAAAACACGCTCTTCGTTAAAGGCACTCATGGCAGACTCGTCGTTAGGGTAAAAAAGAAAAGCTTGTCGCTGATACCGCGCCTGACGGCTTTGGGCTGACACGCTGTATGGATGTTCATAATGTAGCATTCGCAACATTAAAATTTAGTATTCACTACATTTTTACAGAAAAAACGTTTGATTTGAGCCACAGAGTGCGAAACAAAGTAGTTTGTAGCGATCGATGCCCGGATATTTTTAACCCCAGCATTGACACTAAAGTAAGGGGAGCACTTGCTTTTGCACTAAATTTTCCTCACAATAGGGTCTTGTTGATTGCCCCGGTTTCGACTCGATCCGGGGTTTTGCTTTTTGGGAAAACACCATGGCCACTATTCCTCTTACTGTGCGCGGGGCCGAGCGCTTGCAAGCTGAACTGCACCGTCTCAAGCACGTTGAACGTCCCGCCGTGATCAACGCGATCGCTGAAGCACGCGCGCAGGGCGACTTGTCTGAGAACGCCGAATACGACGCCGCGCGCGAGCGTCAAGGCTTTATCGAGTTCCGTATCGGTGAGCTCGATGGCACTTTATCCAACGCACAGTTAATTGATCCGGCATCGATTGATGCCGATGGCCGTGTCGTGTTTGGGGCGACAGTCGAGATCGAAGACGTCGCGTCTGGCGACAAAGTCACCTATCAGATCGTTGGGGATATCGAAGCCGACATCCGAGCGAACTTAATATCTGTGTCCAGTCCCGTTGCGCGCGCCTTGATTGGCAAGTATGAAGGCGATGTGGTGACTGTAAGGGCACCCTCAGGTGAGCGCGAGTACGAGATTGTGAGTATCAAGTACGCTTAAGCACCGGATTTGGCGCTAGCTCGTCAGCTTAGCGTTTGACGGGTGCTCGCTTGCGTGCGCTAGCTGTGGCGGCCAGCGTGCCACGCCGGGCACCGGCCCGCAAGGACAGGGCGCTGCGACGAGGAATCCCGTGTGCTGTATCCTTGCTAGTGCTGGCGCGTGTACTGGGTCGGGTGAGTCGATCGCCGGCAAACACTTTTGGGCGCTCAGTGTCGAGCTCTTGATCCCGTTCCGCGCGGCTGCGGCGTTTTGGTTTTTCAAGTTTTTTGCCATGCGCAGCCAGCTTTTTGGGGGTGTGGGGCTCAGACGGTTTGCGTATCGCTGGACTGCGAGGCTCGGCCGGTGGTTTGAGGTAAGTGCTCTGTTCGCCAGATCTGAACAGGATCAACATCTTGCCTAAGTGATGCACCGGTGCGCACGATAGCGCTTCGCAGATCGCAGAGAGCATTGTGTCACGATCTGCGCGTTCGGCCGTTCCGGCACGCACTTTGATTAATTCGTGCACAGCGAGGGCGCGATCGATTTCTTTTAAAACGGCCTCAGTTAAACCGTTGTCACCAATTAGGACAACGGGCTTGAGAGGGTGGGCGGCGGCGCGCAGCGCACTGCGTTCGCGAGGGGTGAGTTCCATAGTCATAAGGTGAATTGTACGGGAATGGCCAAGAACAAATTTTCAAAAGAGTGGGTGATGCAGCATATCAACGACCCATTCGTTAAATTGGCGCAACAAAAAGGTTATCGGGCTCGCGCTGCTTTTAAGCTAACAGAGATCCTGGATGCCGAAAAACTCATGCGCCGAGGCGATGTCGTGGTCGATTTGGGCTCTACCCCAGGTAGTTGGTCCCAGGTGGCGCGTGAACGCCTCGTCGGTAAGGGGGGCGTGATCGACGGCCGGATTGTGGCGCTGGATCTGCTGCCGATGGAGCCCATTGAAGGCGTTGAGTTCATTCTTGGCGACTTTAGTGAAGATGGCGTGCTCGCGCAGCTCAATGAGCTTCTTCAAGGCCAGCCTGTGGATTTGGTCATGTCGGACATGTCACCCAATCTTTCGGGGGTCGGGAGCG
>JBILHV010000063.1:0-7545 GCA_044350305.1 Burkholderiaceae bacterium | reverse complement strand
TGCTCGAGGGATCAATAACGAATTTATTCGGTTGATGGAAAGCAAAATGGTTTTGCCTTTTCCAATCCAAAACACCCTGACAGCATCGCTTAGACAATTGGGGGTAAAAAAGAACAATGGTGAATATCAGAGTTTATGGGCCGGACAAGACTACGCTAGAACTAGAAGACTCAGCACTAAAAATCTCATGCTAGCTTTAAAAGAGGAGCTTTTGATTGCTCTTCGCTGATGTTGAGGACGTACGCTCTCGCCCCAGGTCATCATCTGAAATATCAAAAATATATTCGGGTGATTTTGTCATCTAGATCGACATTGATAGGATTTACTCCTCCAACAGACTTCTCAGCATCCAAGCAGTTTTCTCATGGATGTCTTGTCGCTGGGTAAGCAGATCAGCAGAAGGTTGGTCATTTGCCTTTTCAACCAAAGGGAATAGTCTGCGAGCAGTTTTCGCTGTTGCTTCTTGTGCTTTTACAAGATGCTTAATCATATCCACTGCCTTGGGCGTCCCCTCAACCTCCTTAATTGAGGTTAGTTTTGCGAACTCTTTATAAGTGCCTGGTGCTGGCTCCCCCAGAGCCCTTATGCGTTCTGCTATTAAATCAAGCGCCGCCCATTGCTCTGTATATTGACCCATAAACATGGTGTGAAGGGTGTTAAACATCGGACCCTTCACATTCCAATGGAAGTTGTGCGTCATCAAATACAAGGAGTAGCTGTCAGCCAAAAGCTCTGACAATCCTCTCGCGATGGCCTTTCTATCCCTTTCACTAATGCCAATATCTATTTTTGTGCTCATTTGATGCTCCTGTTTTGGTACAAGAATTTTAGTTTGAACTTAACGATCAGCTTATCATGCGCCATTATGGGCCAAAAAGATATGAGCGGCTGCAAGTATGAGAACGGTGACGTTTGATATCGTTTAAGACGACAAATATTCTCATTATCTGTACTATTCAATTATGGAATTAGCCAATCAAATATTTTTTGTTGTTTTTGCTCTAATTACCTTTGCGATTGTGCTTAGCGCGATTCCGCAATTTCAGGTTCAACGAGCAGACTGGCCGAATATTTATTGGCCCTTAAGCACCAGCTTTTTCGCTCTTAGCTGCTTGAGCTTTGGTCTCGCCTTATGGATCAATAAGTTTCTCCTGACGATCGCGAATACTTCACTATTAATGTCGTCTATCGCTCTTGTCTGTTTATATCGCGCGTGGAACCAAAAACCGTTTAATAAAATACAAACGCTATTGATTTGGCTGATCCCCCTAGTGGTCGCCATTCTTTATGAGCCGCTGAGAATCACCCAAAATACATTCCATCAACGCGTTGCATTGATCACGATCACGCAAGAGATTTTGGTGGCATGGCAATTAATGGAATTAATAAAGTTTTATAAGAAAGGACGCCCAAGGATTGCGGTCTGGATTATTTTACTCACCGCATTAACGCTGTTAGGCAATGTCGTTAGAACCTATCAAATCTTAACGGGCGATGGTCCAACAAATATTTTCCTTTACACCGAAGATGCTTTTGCGTTGGCCTTGCGCTGGATTACTTACGCAACCAACGTCATCGTCTTTGTCGCACTAGGCGTGTTCTATTTACAAAAGCAAATTATCAAAGAAAATAGAATTACGAATGATCTAGAACGATCCAAAGAAGAAAATGAAAAAATTATTGCGCTCTTAAAGGAAAAAGAGCGTCTAATATACGGGCTAATGAAGGCCAACAAGACTGCGGCGACTGGTGCGCTGTCCGCCTCTATCGCGCACGAACTCAATCAGCCGCTTGGCGCCTCCACTCTGAATATTCAATTTCTCAAAATGAAACTTGAAAACGGAGCGCTTAATCCAAAATTAGGTAAAGAGATTTTGGATGCCTTAGAAGAGGACAATAAGAGAGCGGCTACTATCGTTAAGTCACTCAGGTCAATATTTACTGAAAGTGAGTCCCATACTCAAGTAGTCCAATTAAGTGATTTGATTTCGAAGGTTCTGGATATTGTTAACCCAGAGCTTAAGAGCAAGGATATTCAAATTCAACTTCGAGTTGATGACGGCTTAATGATTCGGGTAAATTCTTCTGACATCGAGCAAGTGATATTAAATTTGATTAATAACACCATAGAGACTTTCGTTAACTCGGAGGCGCGTCCGCGTCAAATTGCCATAGAGGCTATTAAAACTGGTGATTCAGTTCAGCTAAGCGTTTCTGACAATGGCGCTGGCGTGTCGCCAGAGTTCAGGCCTCAGCTGTTTGAGTTATTGAGCACGACTAAGGAGGCCGGAATGGGTCTTGGCCTTTGGCTTTGTAAGCATATTGTCACTAGATATGATGGCTCAATCCATTATGAGGATGCGCTTGGCGGCGGTGCGAAGTTTGTGGTGAAGCTGCCCTCTGCCGTCTAGAAAGCATGCCGCTCTATTCAATCCCTAAAATTATGAAAAACTTCATCGTCCGAACGCTGAGCATTCTGCTTTTCAGTGTGAGCACTACGCATGCTGCAGACCCTTTACCCTCTTGGCGTGATGGGCCGGCAAAACAATCTATCATCAGTTTCATAAACAAGACGACTCAAACTGGCTCACCTGATTTTGTTCCGATCGAGGATAGGATCGCCGTGTTTGATAATGATGGCACGCTTTGGAGCGAGCAGCCAAACTATGTTCAATTAGTTTTTGCGATTGATCGAGTCAAAGAGTTGGCGCCAAGGCATCCTGAATGGCGTATGACACAACCTTTTCAGTCCGTACTCGAAGGCGATCTCCAGACACTGCGGCTGCAAGGCGAAGCCGGGCTGCTTAAATTAATCACCGCAACGCACGCCGGAATGAGTACATCTGACTTTTCACAGATCGTATCCGACTGGCTGTCTAAAGCGCGGCATCCAATCCATAAGCGACCTTACACAGAGTTGGTGTATCTGCCGATGCTTGAAGTACTTAGCTATTTTAAGACACATGGATTTAAAAACTATATTGTTTCGGGTGGTGGCGTTGAATTCATGCGCCCATGGTCTGACCGCGTCTATGGTGTCCCGCCTGAGCAAGTGATAGGAAGCTCCGTCAAGACGAAACTCATCATGCGAGATGGGATCCCTGTATTAATGCGACTACCTGAAATAAACTTCATCGACGATAAGGCAGAAAAGCCTGTTGCGATTCACCAGTTTATCGGACGTCGTCCAATCGCTGCGTTTGGTAATTCGGACGGTGATCTAGAAATGCTCCAGTGGGTAACTGCTGGCTCAGGCGCAAGACTTGGCGTCATCATTCATCACACAGACAATGAGCGTGAAGTTGCGTACGATCGCAAGTCGCCGATTGGTCGTCTCGATAAAGCGTTAGACGAGGCAGCTATCCGAAACTGGCTCGTAGTCAACATGAAATCAGACTGGTCTCTGATTTTTAAAAAATGATAACTGATACCTTGGACATACAAGCTTAAGGATCTGGCACGCAGGCGCCGATCGCGTCTAGTATCACTCACAGCGAAGGTCCTTCGCCATTTTTCAAAGTCATGCCCATGAAGATGGTGCTAGGCCTGACTGTGATGCCGCTCATGCAACCGGGTGCTGGATCCACTTTAGTTCGGTGGACACCAACCATTCAGCAAAGAGGGCTGACAACAGCGAGACGAATTTCTATTTTCACAAGATCTTAAGGCTAAAGGGCTAACCAGCCGTTTTCCATAGGTAGTATGGCACCATTCATCTGTCCACCGGCAGCGGTGCACAAGAAGAGGGCCAGCTCTGCGAGGTGTTTCGCGGGAATCAACTTTCCGCCAGGTTGCTTGCCGTGCAAAAACTCTGCTGTCGCAAGATCCCAGTCGATATTTTTCTCCTGCATCAAGGCACGGATTCTGCTCTCTATATTTGGAGTGAGTACAGACCCAGGACACAGGGCATTACAGGTAATATTTTGGCCCACTACCTCAGCGGCAATCGCACGCGTCAGACCGATTAGAGCGCTTTTTGTCGTGACATAGTCAATGCGATTGGGGGTGCCTCGCTGACCATACACTGAAGTCATGTTGATCACACGTCCCCAGCCAGCCTTGCGCATGCCCGGCAAAAAGGCTTTCACGAAATGAAATGGTGCACTGAGATTAACCGCAAGGGCCTGATCCCAACGATCTGTAGGAAATGTCTCGATCGCTGAAAAATGCCGAGTCACTGCATTATTGACCAAGATGTCAATACAGCCGAACTGCTCAAGAGCTGTCGCAGCAATCTGCTCAATCTCTTTGGGATGTTGCAAATCCTTTTGAAGATACAGCGCAGTCACACCGAACGAGCGCATCGCAGCGAGGTGCTCAGCAACGACACTCGGGTCTTCGAGTCCATGCAGCACAACATGACAACCCGCTGACGCGAGCTCCTGTGCAATGGCCAAACCAATACCACCACTCGAACCCGTGATGAGTGCCGCTTTACCTTTGAGCATGCCCAACTCCTAAAAACAATACAACGACTACTTACTGTGCAGTCATGCCCGATTTTTTAACAAGATCCTTAGTCGCTGTCAGGTCTCTCTGGATTTGGTCCGCAAACTCCTTAGACGTACTTGGAGAAGCGTTCAGTCCCAGCCCATCTAACCGTGCTTTAACTGCAGGATCATTTAAAGCTGTGACCAGATCTTTGTTGAGTTGCTCGACAATTTTTACGGGAGTGCCGGCGGGCACTGCATACCCATACCACTCAGGCATTTTTCCTAGATCAGGAAAGCCCGCTTGCGAGGCAGTCGGCGTATCAGGCAGCACCGACACGCCATCGGGTCCGAACATCACCAGGCCGACGAGCTTACCCGCACGCACATGCGGTGCGACTGACGTCGGATTTGCGACAAACAGACCAATGTGCCCGGCCAACACATCCACAATACCAGGGCCAGCACCCTTGTAGGCGACATGCATCATATCGACGCCCGTCACCGCTTTAAACATCTCGCCAGTCAGCTGAGGACCAGAAGCACTTGAGCCATAGGACAACTTACCAGGCTGCGTTTTTGCTAATGCGATAAATTCCTTTAGATTTTTAACATTCAAGTTAGGATTCGCCACCAACACAAACGGTTGCTGAGTCCCACGCGTAATCGGGATGAAATCCTTGATGGGATCAAACCCAGTCTCTTTATAAATATGTGGATTGACAGTAAACGCACCTTGATGCGCAAGCACGATCGTATAGCCATCAGGTGGGGCTTTGGCCGCATATGCAGTTCCAATGTTCCCTTGAGCACCTGCACGGTTTTCAACGATGACTTGTTGTCTCCAGAGTTGCGTTAACTTTTCGGCAAGAATCCGTGACACGGCATCGGTGCCACCGCCGGGTGGAAACGGCACAACGAGCTTGACTGGCTTCGTAGGATTAAAAGCCGAATCTGCCCAAGCAGGCACAGAAACACCCAGGCACATCACAAGTAAAGCTAATACTTTTTTCATGTTCCGTCTCCAAAATTTAATCTGATATGGCTGACAAAAGTCAGGACTGCATTCCCCAACGACTGATAGTTTTCTTCTCAACTGTTTTGAAAATTAAATTTTCAACAAGCAAACCAAAAATAATGACTGTCAAAAGACCCGCAAAGACATTAGGAATATCCAACATGTTTTTATTTTGAAAAATATACCAGCCCAAACCTCCCGAGCCTGAGCTCGCGCCGAAGACCAACTCGGCCGCGATCAACGTGCGCCATGCAAACGCCCAGCCAATTTTCATGCCAGTCAAAATACTTGGAAACGCGCCCGGAATTAGAATCTTGGTGACATAGGCAATACTAGAAAGTCCATAGTTCTTGCCAACCATGCGCCAAGTGGGGCTTACCGCCTTAAATCCAGCATGGGTGTTGAGCGCAACAGCCCAGAGCACTGCATGAATCAACACAAAGATGATACTGCCCTCACCTAAGCCAAACCAGATCATTGCCAAGGGTAACAGGGCGATCGAAGGCAAGGGATTAAACATTGCAGTCAAGGTTTCCAAGATGTCAGAGCCAATTCTTGTGGCACTGGCAAATGCAGTAAAAAGTGCTGCAATCGCAAGCCCCACTGCATAGCCCTGTAACAACACTTTAATGGACGACCATGTCGCCAGAACAATCTTGCCCGAAATCAAACCCGCGACAAATGCTTCTATCGTCGCCGAGAAAGTTGGAAACAACAGCGGGTTGTTGAGCCATAACGCATAGATTTCCCACACGCCTGCCAAAAACAACAATACAAGTGTCTTCCTCAGCAAACCGTTGGACATTAGACGTTCGCTAGTACTGAGTGGCTTTTCGATTACGCCAAAACCCGTTAATTCAATTTCATTAATTCTTTCGGGGCGGACACTCTGCTCGCATTCAGCTATGGGCTTATGCATGCGCAATCCTTTCATGGTCGTGAAATAGCAATTCTTCAATATGCTTTGCTAGAGGTTGTCCTGTGGGGCTGAGCGTATCAATCCCGTGACAATTCAACTCGGCGCGGACCTGACCGGGGTGCGGACTAAGCAACAAGATGCGACTACCAATACGAACAGCTTCAGGTATTGAATGTGTCACAAATAGAACCGTAAACTTCGTGTCTTCCCAAAGTTGTAAAAGCTCCTCCTGCATCTTTCCACGCGTCAATGCATCGAGCGCTGCAAAAGGCTCGTCCATCAGCAAGATCTCAGGTTCCATCGCCATTCCTCGCGCAATGGCCACGCGCTGTTTCATCCCACCAGAAAGTGTGTGTGGCAGGCTATCTGCAAAGCCAGTCAAATTCACCTTCTCAATGTAATGCATCGCACGATCTTCGGCCTCCTTACGCCCGAGTTTTTCACTGGCGGTCAACGCAAAGACCACATTTTGCTTAACTGTTTTCCAGGGCAACAGTTGATCGAACTCTTGAAATACCATCACACGATCAGGACCGGGCTTCCGAACCTCTACATCATTCAGTTTTATTTGACCTTCGACAGGATTTAAAAACCCTCCCACGGCCTTAAGTAAAGTAGATTTACCGCAACCCGAAGGCCCCAGAATCACATATCGGTCAGACTTGAGCACATCAAAACTGACGCGATACGTTGCCGTGACGAGATGCTCTTTCGTCCGATAGCGCAGTGTGACACCCTGGACGGATAGCAACGGCGCTTGCATGGACTGCGACAATACCGACGAATCCATCCTTAATTTCCGTTGGCGACATCTGAGCCCGGAAAGAATAACTCATCAATCGATTTAGGATTATTTTTTAGTGAGCCGATCTGGTTCATGAAACTTGCATACTTCATAACGTTTTCAGGCTTAGTCGTGTATATGATTGATGGGTCATTGAGTTGTGCGATCATGTCATCTCGTGACCATTTACTCGATCCACCCATTGACGCGATCAAGATATCTGCGGCAGCTCCTTTATCTTTTGCAATCATCTCCTGCGCTTCCTTCAGTGCACTCACAAACGCTGCATAAACTTTAGGGTTCTTCTGCTGAAAATCCGATCGTGCGGAAATCATCGTGAAGGTTGTCGAGCCTCCCATCACTTGATCCGAGTTCATGATCGAACGCACGCCAG
>JBILHV010000062.1:0-7574 GCA_044350305.1 Burkholderiaceae bacterium | reverse complement strand
GCAAAAGTCCCATCGCGTGATCGGCGACACAATCTTCATTCGTACCAGCTGCGTTGCACACCCTAATGCCGCGCTGTTTCAAGTACTCAACTGGAACAGTCTCATAGCCAACACCTAAGGTGCACAAAATCTCCAATTTAGGCAATGCATTGATCTCATCGATCGTGATGCCGGTTGCACCATTAGTCAAAACGATTCGGATATTGTCAGCGTGTGCGGCAATGTGCGCCGCACTATTACTACGATCTGCGCTTGTACCTTCATTCGGTGCATAAATTAACTTGAAATTTTGCGCGACTAACTCTCGGTGAGCTTCGGTCAAAAATACCATTACGAGTGCGTGCACGTTCATCTAGATTGTCCTACCGTAAGAACTCATAAATTCCAATTCAATTACTTATTCGATGTGGACGGCTTTAAGAGCCGTCGCCACATGTCGATTTCTGAGCGCAAAAAGGTGTCAAACTCTTTCGGCGATGAGACCTGGACGACTCCGTCGATTACCGCCAAGCGCCGACCTACCTCCGGGTGTGCAAGACTGGTTTTTAGCGCCGCATTTATTTTGTCAATGATCTCGGTAGGCGTGCCGGCCGGCGCAAGCACGGCCCACCACACCACTGCCTCAAAGCTAGGATAACCTTGCTCTGCGATAGTAGGCACCTCAGGCGCCGAATTCAGTCGCTGTAAGCCTGACGTTGCAATCAAACGAATTCGCTTTCCGTCGAGTTGCGGCTTGAGTTGCGACATACCGGTAAACAACATATCGACATGTCCACTGGCCACATCCAGTACGCCTTGCCCCGCACCTTTGTAGGGAACCTTGGTGATTTTGGTGTCAGTCTTGGCCATAAACAACTCTGCCGCCAGGTCTGTCGCTGACCCCTCTCCAGAGGTTGCTGTCGTCACCTTACCCGGATTCTTTTTTGCGTACGCAACCAGGTCCGAAATGTTCTGAATGGAGGAGCCCGCGTGAACGGCGACCCCCATCGCATACGTAATAATCTGCGCAACCGGCGCGAAAGCGTCGGGAGTTTTGTAAGGGAGATTGGGCAATAACGTGGGGTTAGTTGAGATCGTTGGGCTCACCAGTAACAACGTGTAGCCATCGGGCGCTGCTTTGGCGACTTGCTCTGTGCCAACAACAGTATTGCCGCCCCCTCGGTTCTCAATGATGACGGGCTGTTTAATGACCTCTGACAGCTTATCGGCCCAAGCCCGCGCGATGAAGTCCCCACCACCACCGGCCACAAAGGGCACCACGATCCGCAAAGGTCTTTCAGGATACTTGTCGGCCGGCCCTGCAGTCGCCGACATAGTCACGCACAGAGAACTCAACAATACTGCTATTTTGAACATTCGCATTGACGACTCACCCCACTTCACTTTGATTGAATGATCTAGGCCTTGATGTTGGCTCAGAGCAAATACGCTAGCAGCGACAGTTTCGCAACGTCGCTGATCAAGCCTGCGCCTAGTCAGATAGACCGATCGCCTTCAGAGCTGCCTCGGCACATTCCATGTCCTGAGAGTAATGCCCCCCACTCAAGCCTATCCCTCCGATCATTTGGCCATTTTCCATAATAGGATAGCCGCCCCCGAAAATGATAAACCTAGGGGTATGCACAAGCCCATGAATCAAGGGCGCATCGTCTTTAATGTACTCGTGCCACTTATGTGTCGGTAAGCCGCCAGATATCGCCGTATGCGCCTTGTCCTGAGCAATTTGTAACGAGATTAACGACGCACCGTCCATTCGCACAAACGCCTTGAGGTGCCCTGCTGTATCGCAGACAGCAATCGACATATTCACCTTTAACGCACCCGCTTTTTCGCGTGCGGCTTTGATCGCTTTCAAGGCGGTATCTACATCTATATTACGGTTGGTGGTACTTGACATTGGTATCTCCTTTCTAAAATTAATGTAACGACCTACAGAATTACCTGCTTTATGTCCATCTCGCGTGGCGCCCATCAATCCTCGCGCGACACGACAATCCCCTACAAGATACAGTTCGACATCATGCGCTTTTAAAGGTTCGACAAGATCTACGTTAGCCGCGCGCGGCGTTGAATAAGACAGAAAAGAAATATTTTCGATTCGTCCAAGATCTCCGTTGTAAACATTTTTGTACTCAAGCACCCCATCTTCGAAATGCTCGGACCATACTGGCTCACTCATTACGAGCATTTCTACTCTTGCCACAGATAACCGTCGCAAAATTCCTTGTCGAGTCACTAAGGACTCGTCCTGAGCAATCAACGGCCGAGGCGTCATTAAGACCACTCGCTCAAAGCGCTGCGCCAAGAGCTCCACCGCGGCATAAGTCCCTTCCGTGTGGTCCATGTCATACACCACAGCCGTTCCCGCCTGTCGCGAAGAGAGCTTGACGACTTCTTCCATGGCAGCATGCAAGTCAGTCACCCATCCTTCACGGGCAATCTCAACAGGGACCCATTCGGGGCTATGCATTGTGCCACCCGTTGCTAAGATCACGGAGTCCGGCGACAAAGACAAAATATCTTCTAGGCTAGCCTGCACACCCAGACGAATATCTACCCCGGCCCGCTGTGCACAAACCATCTGGTAGTCATAAATACTCGTGATGGTCTCACCCCCGGGCAGTCTTGCACGCAATCGAGCCTTACCACCAACCTCAGACCCAGTGCCAAACACCGTCACCGAATGGCCTCGTGCGGCAGCGACCCAAGCCGCTTCCATTCCCGCGATACCCGCGCCTACGACCACAACGCGATGTTTGCGCTGCGCGGGCTTCGGCCACCAGTCAACCTCTCTCTTCTCTGCCACGCGAGGGTTATTGACGCAAGCCAAGGGTTCACCATACGTAACAATGGTGTCCCAACAGTTATTGCACGAAATGCAGTAGCGGATATCGTTCGTTCGACCTTGCATGGCTTTGTTATACCAAGCCGGGTCTGCCAACAAAGTACGGCCCATACCGATTAGGTCCGCATCCCCTCGCGTCAAGATTCCTTCGGCTTCAGCAGGGTCAGTGATACGGCCAAGCGCCATCACAGCAACGCCATTGCACGAGGCTTTCAACGATTTAATTAAGCCGATGTACGGAACATTCGGGCCATTGCGATCCGGCACATGCGTCTCGAGTGAGCGCGCGTGCGCGCCTTGCGCAAAGCACACATAGTCGACTTCTTTAGATCTCGTGAAGAGATCAGCCAGAATCGCTGCCTCCGCGGGCCCAATACTCTTTGCAATACCGTCATTACTCGGCAACTTTAGCCCGACAATGAAGTGTCTACCGCATAGGTCGCGAATACAGCTGACCAGCTCACGTACAAAGCGTGTGCGGTTTTCCCAATCACCACCGTACTCATCGGTCCGACGGTTCGACCATGGCGACATGAATTGGCTGAATAAATGCCCATGCGCCCCAGACAGTTCAACACCACTAAAACCACAACGCTGTAGACGCGCTGAGGACATCGCAAAGTCAGCAATCAGATTTTTTATTTCGGCGCCTGTCAAGGCGTGTGGCATCGTCCAGCTCAAATCATCTGGCAATGCAGAAGGTGCGAGCGCGCTGTAATTTCGGCCGGCATCATGATGGCCTCGACCAGGGTCTTGGATTTGACCAAGAAGCCGGCAATCGTGGCTTTCCACTGCATCGGCCCAACGCTTGAGCCCGCCTAAGTTGTCATCATTCCAGGCTCGGATACGCGCAGGGTTCGTCTGATGCGGTGCCATGAGCAAGGGCTCGGTCACGATCAGTGCCGCGCCGCCTTTTGCGCGATTCTCGTAGTATTGGATTTGACGATCGCTTACTTGAGATTGATATCCCATGTGGGTCGTCATGGAAGCATGAGCAACCCGATTACGTAACCGCTTGCCGGCTAAGGCAAGCGGTTCAGAAAGCAGCGACTCCGTCACTTTAGTCTTACTTCAGCCGACCAGTTTTTACATAGAACGCACGTTCGGCTTGCGCCATTTTGTCGAGTTCAGCAGCCGCTGTGGCAGGATTCGTCAAGAGCGGATCAGTGTATGCACCTAACTTTGCAAACTCTGCAGCGAGTGCAGGGGTCCGTACCGCAGCATTAATCGTTGCGGCCAAATAGGCTTTACGGTCTGCCGGCGTTCCTTTCGGGACAACGGCCAAACGGATGATGTTCCAAACGATATCTTTTGTACCAAAGATTTCATTGAAGGTTGCCACGTCCTTCATGTTGCCCAGACGACTAGCGCTCGCCACGGCAATCGGCTTGACCTGATCAGCTTGTAGATAGCTTTCAAATTCGCCGTAAAAGCCTTGCGCGATGTCTACGTTTCCACCCAACAACGCGACTACACCCGGCTTACCGCCCTGAAATGGAACGCGCAAGAATTTAGCGCCTGTGGCCGCTTCGATCTGATCAATCAGATACTCCCACATACTGCCGGGAACAATTGCAACGCGAACCGTGCCAGGTTTGTCCTTCGCAGTCTGGACGATCTCTTTAGCAGACTTTCCAGCGAACGGGCCTTTTGTGGCTGCCACCCAGGCAAGTGCGTCACTATTGATATAAGCGATTGTTTCTAAGTTTGACAAAGACCACTTGTCCTTGCCGCGCAACATTGCGTCGCCCCATACTAAGTTAGCCAGAATCCCAACCGTATAGCCATCTGGCTTCGCTTGTGTAGCGAGATAAGTGTGGCCGACCATACCTGCACCGCCCGTACGATTGTTCACTAAAATCTTGTCACCGCTTACTTGTTCGGAAAATTTGCCTAGCTGGCGCGCCGTGAGATCCATTCCTCCACCAGCCGGGTACACCACGGTGTACTCGATTGACTGGGTCGGGAAGTCTTTAGGCTTTAATTTCGCAACATTAGGTGATACTTGTGCAACGGCTGTCGCGGTTGCCACTGCAGCAATCGCACCAATAAAAGAGTGGATCAGTTTCATTTATATGTCTCCTCCGGGTTGATTCAACTTTCGTTGACGAAAAACTAGTACTGCCAAAATTAAACTTATACCGATCAAACAGGCTGCGATGGGTCTCTCCGCAAAAATAAACATACCATGCGGAGACATCACCATCGACTGTCGTAGCGACTGTTCAAGCATCGGAGCCAGTACAAACGCAATCAAGAATGGTGAGAACTCATACTGTAGTTTACGCAGGACATAGCCCACCACGCCGAAGCCCAGCATGACCCATAAGTCGAAAACATTTTTATTAGCAGAATATGTTCCGACTACAGCCAACAATAGGATCAAGGGAAACAATACCCGATATGGCACCCTAAGACACTGTACCCACAAGCCGATCAGGGGTAAGTTGAGCAGCAGCAAAAAGACATTGCCTACGTACATACTTGCGACAACACCCCAGAATAAGTCCGGTCGCTGGGTAATGAAGGTTGGGCCTGGCTGTACACCTTGAATGACTAGGGCCCCAAGCAGTAAGGCCGTGACCGCATTGCCCGGTATGCCTAACGTAAACAATGGGATCATTCCGCCAGAAACAGCCGCATTATTCGCAGCCTCAGGTCCTGCAACGCCCTCGATTGCCCCTTTGCCAAAGCGCTCAGGATTTTTCGCTAACCGCTTCTCAAGCGTATAAGACACAAACGATGCCGTGACCGGACCACCGCCCGGAACAAGCCCAAGAAAAAATCCTAGGAAACTGCCGCGCATCATGGGTTTCCAGGAGGCCTTCCAATCTTTGAACGATGGCCAGAGGCCACGAATTTTTTCAGCGAGCAACTGATTCTTAACGATGGTCTCACAGTTAGTGAGAATTTCCGAAAGGCCATACAGACCGATCACGACCGATAGGATCTCAATCCCTCCAGCAAGATTGACATTATTTAACGTGAATCTGTCCTGGCCATTGACGATATCCATCCCGACGGTTGCCGCAAGGAATCCTAGGGCAATCATCAGAACGCCCTTTACTTTCGAACCACCAATCATATAGAGCGTCGACACTAACCCAAGCACCATCAGCCCAAAATTTTCAGGGGGACCAAAGCTAATCGCGACAGATGCCAAGAGAGGCGAAAAGAAAGTCAAAGCGACTAGGGAGATGGTGCCAGCGATAAACGAACCAATCGCCGCGATCCCAAGTGCAGAGCCCGCTCGACCTTGCCTGGCCATCGCATGCCCGTCTAAGGCGGTCACGACGGAAGCCGCCTCACCAGGAATATTTACCAAGATAGAGGTTGTCGATCCTCCATACATCGCGCCATAAAAAATCGCACACAGCATCCCGAGCCCAGCGACTGGAGCCAACTGAAAAGTGACGGGCAACAAAAGCGCTAAGGCAGCAAGAGGTCCAATTCCTGGCAACACGCCAACCAAGGTGCCAACCAGACTCCCGAGGAAACAGAAGTACAAATTTTCAGGTGTGAACAACACCGAAAATCCCATCGCTAAACCGTTGATTGCGTCCATCACCAACCCCAGGGGCCACGAGGCAAAGACATGCCGAGCAAATGGCCAAACACGTACACAATCACTGAAACCGACACGAGCGTCAACACTACTGACTCTAGTACACGCGAACGCTCAATTGTTTGGAGCAAGACAAACGTCGTCAGTGCGCTTGAAATCGCAAAGCCTAAGTAAGGCAGCATCACGGTCAAACCAACGAGTCCACCCAACACACCCAGTATGCGGCGGCGACCCGTGGCGGCTGGCCACTCAGGATTCTCCACCCGTGTTGATTTCTTGATGATCAGCACCACCCCACAAAAGGTAATGATGACCCCACAAATCATTGGGAACAGACCACTGTCCGGACCCATAGAGCCGAACAAGCCTAGCGTCCAAGCATTTGCCATGGTTGCCAAACCCAGCACAACCCAAAGCAAATTTAATCCGCGCTCAATCACGCACGACCTCCCGATAAACTGCAGTGCGCATCATTAGCCTGCAAGTAGACGGCCGTAACCAGGCACGACAGGCTGCACACCTGCGATACGCAAACAGTTCCACATCATGGCGGCAACACTCGAAATCACCGGCTTGCCTAGATCCTGCTCCAGCGCTTCCAGAACCGCGACTGTTGGCATCCCCACACCACTTAAAAATACTACCTCAGCCTCTGGCGTATTCGCAGCTTTCGCTAACGCATAGGCACGCGCTGGGGTTTCTTCATAAATGTTGCGTACGTTTTCGAGTCGGTGATAATTCACAACCGTTAGACCATAGCTTTCTAGCGTTGCTTTACCCGCCAGCGTCTGGGCTTCGGCATAGGGCGTTCCGAGGGCGACTTTTTTTACGCCTAACGCTTCCATGGCCGCGACGACGCTTACAAAGGCAGATGTAAAACGAATGTCGTATTGCTTCTCAAGGCGTGCCGTCAGCGCAATTTCACCTTCTCGACCTAGCATATAGCTCGATGCTGTATGCGCCATCGCAATGACCTGAGGTCGCAAGTGAGACAACATTTCGGTTTGCTCATCAATATGATCTAACTGGCAACGCGTACGGGCATCCTGGCCAGCATGGTCTCCGGTGACCCCACGCGCAATCATTCGGCCAAAATGCACCGAAACGCCTTTCGGTGCCATCGAGATCAACTCAGGCTCTACATTTGGATTCCCAGGGGGCAAC
>JBILHV010000396.1:0-2500 GCA_044350305.1 Burkholderiaceae bacterium | reverse complement strand
TAGTGAATCACGCCAGCAAATACAGTCGCGGCCATGGTCAGCAGAGCGATCGGTTTCATGATTCCCTTCCAAATACTGACCGTCGGCGAAATCGTTGGATTCGCTGGCAAGCCGCTGTATTCAGTTGGGCGATCACCGTGCGGCAACACGTACATGACGTGCGTGCCACCCACACCTTGCGGGTTGTACAAGGCAGCCTTGCTGAAGCCACGGCTATTCAGGTCCTTGATACGCTCGTTTGCGTATTGAATCCGCTCTTCCTTCGGGCCAAACGTCAGCGCCTGAGTTGGGCAGGACTTCACGCAAGCTGGCTCTTGGCCAACCGAGACGCGATCCGAACACAAGGTGCACTTCGTCGCCTTGTTTGTGACTTCGGAGATCTTGGGGACATCAAACGGACAACCAGACACGCAATAGCCGCAGCCGATACATTTGTCCGAGTTGAAATCCACAATACCGTTGTCAAGTTTGACGATCGCACCTGGGCTTGGGCAAGCTTTCAGACAGCCTGGATCCTCGCAGTGCATACAACCGTCTTTACGGATCAACCAGTCCAAACCACCTGTGGCAGTTTCGACCTCGTTGAACTTCATGACAGTCCAGGCCGTTGGGCCTAACTCTGCTGGGTTGTCGTATAACCCGTCGTTCGTACCGATTTCAGGACGGGTTTCATTCCACTCCATACAGGCAACCTGACAGGCTTTGCAGCCGATACAGGTCGAGATGTCGATCAGCTTGGCCACCTGCGTGGTTTTAGCTGCCGCAGCGGGGGGGGTCATAGTCGTGGCGGACTGAGCGACGACGTGTAGTGCTTGAATAGCCATGTCGTTCTCCTTAAGCCTTCACGATATTGACAAGGAACGCCTTAAATTCTGGCGTCTGTGAGTTTGCGTCACCAACAAACGGTGTCAAGGTATTTGCCAACTGTGCTTGCTTGGTTTGGCCCTTGAAACCATAGTGGATGGGGATGCCGACGTGATAAACCGTCTGCCCATCCACTTGCATACCCTTGAAGCGTTTCGTGACAACAGCTTTCGCATTGACGAAACCACGGGCTGAGGTCACTTTAACCTTGTCACCGTTCTTGATGCCTTTGTCTTTTGCAAGCGCTTCGCTGATCTCAACAAACATCTCTGGCTGGGTAATCGCATTTAACTTCGAATGCTTTGACCAGTAGTGATAGTGTTCGACCAAGCGATAGGTCGTCGCAGCGTAAGGATAGTCTTTGGGCGAGCCAAACACTTCCATATCACCTTTGTAGACGCGTGCGGCTGGGTTGGACTTAGCCTTTGCATTGTTAGGATGCATCGGGTTGCGTGCCAACGGTGTTTCAAACGGCTCGTAGTGCTCAGGGAAAGGACCTTCGGCCATCTGCGGAGCAAACAAGCGTGCAACACCCTCGGCGTTCATGATGAACGGCATCACGTTCTCTTCAGGTTTTGCATTGGGACGCATATCGGGAATGTCATTACCGCCCCAACGATCGCCCAACCACTTCAGCACGGTACGTTTCTCGTCCCAGGGCTTACCACTGAGATCCGTTGACGCGCGGTTATATAGGATGCGACGGTTAGCCGGCCATGCAAAGCCCCAATTGGCGCTTTGACCGAGGTTTTGATCTGACGTTTCGCGAGGATCGCGACGCGCAGTCAGGTTACCGGCTTGGCTCCAGCAGCCGGAATAAATCCAGTTGCCGCACGCCGTGTCACCGTTCTCTTGAAGCAACGCAAATCCAGGCACCTGCTGACCTGCCGCAACCAAGACCTTGCCTGTCGGATCCTTAATGTCATTCAACGCTTTGCCGCTAATTTCACGCGTCAGTTCGCTGGCATCTGGATTGTTGGGATTAGCGTAAGGCCAAGTCAGGTTGACGATTGCATCAGGGAACGCACCGCCTTCCTTCTTGTACATGTCACGCACTTTATTAAAGAGCGTCGCCATGATCTCGCAATCAGACTTGGATTCGCCTGGACCATCTGCAGCTTTCCAGTGCCACTGAATCACCCGACCAGAGTTCGTGAACGTACCATCCTGCTCAGCAAAACATGTTGCTGGCAAACGGAACACTTCTGTCTGAATTTTGGACGAATCAACATCGTTGAACTCGCCATAATTCTTCCAGAACTCGCTCGTCTCGGTCTGTAGCGGATCAATCACCACCAAATACTTCAACTTTGACAGCGCTGCGCCAATCTTGTTCTTGTTGGCAACCGCGGCCAAGGGGTTAAAGCCCGAGGAAATAAACCCATCCATCTTGCCTTGATGCATTCTTTCGAAAATAGCAAGAATGTCATACGCGCCGTCACGCTTGGGCAAGTAGTCGTAAGCGTAGTTCGTTTCGGCGTTCGCGTGATCGCCGTACCAGGCCTTCATCAAGCTGTTAAACCACTTGGGGAAGTTCTGGGGGAAGTTCATCTGATTAGGACGAAGCGCCTTAGGCGTGCGCGCATTGCGGTAATCCGCATAGGTCTTATCGGCCTCAAGAGGTGAAGACAAATAG
>JBILHV010000395.1:0-2505 GCA_044350305.1 Burkholderiaceae bacterium | reverse complement strand
GACCCTAAACGTCTTTATCAGATTGTCTTTACCGCTGCAGACCCCTATGTTCTAGGCATTGGCTTTGCCGCTTGGCGTGACCTTGGGCATTTCTTTAAGACTGCCGCCAAGGATGACGTCGGTACACCTAACCCGCTGGCGGGCGCAGTCAAGCACAGCATTGGCCGCGGCGTCTCGCAGTCCGGCAATTTCCTGCGTGGCTGGCTTCATTTAGGATTCAATCAGGCCGAGCAAGGCGGCATGGTGCACGATGGCATTTGGCCGATTATTGCGGGTCGCCGCATCGCGCTGAATTTCCGCTGGGCACAAGCCGATGGCGTACTCGAACTCTATCAAGCCGGTAGCGAAGGGCCGCAATGGTGGCTGCCTCATCCGGATCCGGTCCGGGGCCTGCCTTCGGCTGGCATTCTGGGACGCTGCACAGCCACCAATACCTGCCCGAAAGTGGTCGAGCACTTTGGCTCGGCTGAAGTCTGGGCACTGAAACTCACTCCAGAGTGGGTCGGCACGGAAGGCAAGCTCGATCTGCCACTGCCAAACTCTGTGCGTCGCTACTACATCGCAAGCAGTCATCATGGTGGCGGCGCAGGTGGTTTTGACACGAGCCTCCCAGGCGTTGGCCTTGCGAAAACACCGACGACCTGTCCTGGCAATAACTTTGGCATGGGCACCTTGCCAGCCAATCCTGTTCCACACACAGAGACGGTGAACGCCATTCGGGTGCACTTTCGGAACTGGGTGATGCAAGGTACTGAGCCTCCTGCGAGTCGCTACCCAACCCTGGCACCAAAGCCGGGCGAGAAATCAGGGACACTCGCACTCGCAAACAAGAAAGACATTGGGTTCCCCACACTGCCAGGCCTACGTCCAACCGTCCCAGAGGCAGACTTCATCATGCCCGTACTAGATTACGACTGGGGCCCACAGTTCAATGCGCTGGATGGCTCTGGCATTCCAACGAATGCACCACCGCCCATCAAGCAAGTGCTTAAGATGTTCGCTCCAAAAGTCGATCAAGACGGCAATGAACTCGGCGGTGTGCCCGTCGCCTTACTCGATGCCCCACTTGGCACCTACCTCGGGTGGAACATCACCGCAGATGGAGACAAGCCTTTCCACAAAGGACAAATCTGCAACTATGTCGGTGGGATGATTCCTTTCGCAAGGACCGCCGCAGAGCGTAAAGCGAATAACGATCCCAGACCATCCTTAGAAGAGCGCTACGTAAGCCACGAGGGCTATGTCGCAGCACTTACGAAGGGAACCGAGCGGGCAGTGAAAGAAGGATTTCTGCTCCCGGTGGATGCGGCACGGCTCATTGAGCAGGCTCGGGCAAGCAAGGTGCTACGCTGATTTAAGTACCGAAAAATGGTGCGTGCCATCGCGCCCTAATTGCTCAACCAGGCCGAACTCCCAATCGAGATAGGCCTGCATTGCGGCTTGCGCATTGTCCGTACCTTCGTACGGGCGTTTGTAACGATCGATGGGCTCAGACAACAAATGCGTCGCTCCTTGCTCTAACGTGTATCCCGCTGCAGCCCAGGCTCTTGTTCCGCCTTTAAGGGCAAAGACCTCCGCGCCTAACGCACCGGCAATCTCTGCTGCGGCAAAGCTTGACTGCACACCATCCGCACACGTCAACACATATTGTGTGGCTGGGGGAATCGCACTCAACGCTTTCTTAAATTGAGAGCGCAACACATACCGCGCACCAGGAATATGACCTTTCACATACTGCGCATGTTTACCCAGATCAATAACAACAACCGTCCCGCCTTGTTGGAGCAACGCCAATTCGTCAGCGGGTATGAGCTTCACGCTTGGGAAGGTGGGCAAGGGTGCGACCCATTCGCCCCGCTCGCTGTAATGCCCACGCTCCAGACCATCTACCACCCATACATCCCAGGCCATTTGGGCGAGCCATGATGCCGTCATATTGGCGCGCACGCCATCACTGTCAGCCAGCACAATACGCGCTCCGCGCACGGGCGCCACCATCTCAGTTTCTTGAACCAACTGACCTCCGGGGGTAGAGCGAAAGCCTGGCAAATGCCCCGCCGCAAACTCTTCTGGTGTGCGCGTGTCAAAAAAATACGTCGTGCGCCCCACTTGCATGCGCCAGGTATCGAGTTCCGTCACAGTCGTGCGCTTGACGCCCGCTCGATCAGCCACCTTGCGCGCCCGTGAGGCCGCGCTGTCGATCGTAGACGCTGAAACATCAGAAAATTTGCGCGTCTGACCGCGATCTAACTTTTGCCCCGCCAGTGTCCAGCCAATCGTTCCGTTTCGCAACGCAGCGACTTGATTAGGTATGCCCGCATTCACTAAAGATTGCGTCCCGATGATGCTCCGGGTTCGTCCCGCACAATTCACAATGACACGAGTCTCGGGACGAGGCGCGAGCTCCGCTATCCGCAAGACGAGTTCAGCGCCTGGGCAGCTGATCGCGGTGGGAATACTCATGGTGTTGTATTCATCAAAACGTCTCGCGTCCACGATCACGAC
>JBILHV010000394.1:0-2506 GCA_044350305.1 Burkholderiaceae bacterium | reverse complement strand
CGGAGCTCTCTTAACCCCCTTAATACTGCCTGCCGCAGCGCAAGCACAATACCCCGACAAGGCCATCACTCTATACGTTGCGTTCGCAGCCGGCGCCACGACCGACCTTACCGCTCGCGCGCTGGCGCAAGGCGCTGAAAAAATATTGGGCGTCCCGATTGCCGTGGAAAACAAAGGGGGTGGCGGAGCCACTGTTGCGAACGGTTTGCTCGCAAGCAAAAAGCCTGATGGTTATTCTATCTTGGTCACGTCAACGGGCTCGATTACTGTGCGACCCTTGTTGATGAAGCTAGCCTACACGCCAAAAGACTTCCGCGTACTGATGCAGTACACCTTCTATATTGGCGGCCTCGTTGTGCCAGCGGACTCCCCATGGAAGACCGTCGATGATTTCATCGAACATGCGAAAAAAAATCCAGGCATGACATACGCATCAAGCGGTCCCAACACGCAGCAACAAATCGGTGTTGAATCCTTCGCACGCTGTAAAGGCTTAACATTTAAACACGTGCCAACAAAAGGCGGGTCAAGTGCGAACACTGCGTTAATGGGCAAGCACGTCGATTTTGTCGCAGGTTCTGGCTCACACATTCCGCTTGTCGAACAAGGCGTGTTTCGGGAGCTTGTGACCTTCCACGTCGATGCGCGCGACCCGAAACGCCCAGATATTCCTGTCATGAAAGATATTGGCTGCCCTCCGACCAACCCGCCAAACGGAATGATTGTGGTGGCTCCAGCCGGACTCCCCGATCCTATCGCTACAAAACTTACTGCTGCATTTAAGCAAGTTTCAGAAACGCCAGAATTTAAAAAGCTACTCGACAAATACAATCTCGACTATGCCTACGAGGATGGTAAGTCTGTACAAGATAAATTTCCGGCCGAAATTGAGTGGTACAAAAAATATTTTACCGAAGCTGGCATGACACTTAGATAAACGAAACAGGATCAGAATATGAAGCAAACTAACCCCCAAAATATGACGTGGGATGCAACGGCCGACTTAGTCGTTGTGGGCTTTGGTGGGGCGGGTGCAGCCACAGCAATCACTGCAGTCGAAGCAGGAGCCTCTGTCATCCTGTTAGACAAGGCGCCAGAGGGACAAGAGGGCGGCAACACTCGGGTCGCTGCTCAAGGCTATCTCAATACCTCAACGCCTGAAGGCGCAGCCACCTATCTGAATGCTCTTTGTGGCCCCTATACCGTGCCGCAAGACATGGTGAAGGTCTGGGCCGAAGAAATGTGTAAGAACAACGAATGGCTATCATCCATTGGCGGTGACCCGCAAGAACATCAGCATAAAGTGGGGATCGAGTTCCCCGACCTCCCAGGAGCCGATTCCGTCCACAAGTTTCACCATGGCGACATTCTTGGCTATTCAAAAACATGGGAAATGTTGGCTGAAGCTGTGCGCGTACGGCCAATTGAAGTACGGTACGAATGTCCGGCCACGCGCTTGATTCAGGATCCCTTGACGCAGGAAGTCATCGGCGTAGTGGCGAATCACAAAGGCAAGTCTATCAACATCAAGGCGCGCAAGGGTGTTGTTTTAACCTGTGGTGGCTTTGAAAATAATCAAGAAATGATTCGCAACTACCTCACAGGCGTGCCGTATTGCTACACCTCAGGCAGCCCTTTCAACGAGGGTGATGGTGTGCGTATGGCGATGGAGCTGGGTGCCGATCTTTGGCACATGAATAACTTTGCGGGTCCGTCGATGGCGCTTAAAGTGCCCGACTATCCCACAACATTTTCGATGATGGCGCTGCATTTTTCCCACGAGCCAGCAGGTGGGATGGTCGTAGTGGGGCCAGATGGCAAACGCTTCACGGACGAGAAGTACAAAACAAGGCATGGCAAGGTTGAGCACCACGGTAAATGGTACGCGCTGCGCACGCCCTGCCCGATGTACATGATCTTCGATCAAACAATGATGAATGACGGTCCGATTTATGACGGAAAGCCAACCCATGGCTGGACCCAAATCATGAGCGGCTATACCTGGAGTAAAGACAACAAAACAGAATTAGCGAAAGGCTGGATCAAAACCGCGCCCACCTTAGCTGCTCTGGCAAAACTGCTCGACTTGCCCGAAGGTAGCCTAGATCAAACTGCGGCACGCTGGAACGACCTGGTCGCAGCAGGCGCAGACTCGGACTGCGGCCGCACCAAAATGTTTCAGCCCTTTGGCGCAGGCCCATTTTATGCCGTCGAGCTCTCACCTTCGATGCTCAATACCCAAGGTGGGCCACGCCGTAATGCCCGCGCTGAAATCGTTCGACCTGATGGAACGCCCATTCCACGCCTGTATAGCGCGGGCGAACTCGGTTCAATTTTCAGCTATCTCTACCAAGGCACTGGCAATATCGGCGAATGCTTTGCATTCGGACGTATCGCTGCGCGCAGCGCAGTCGCTCAAAAAGCATGGGGCTAAGCCCCACGCGTTGAGCAGTGTGTCGTGACTACTTAGCTGTCGGTGTGTACTTCCCGCTTAATTGCGGGGTGT
>JBILHV010000392.1:0-2512 GCA_044350305.1 Burkholderiaceae bacterium | reverse complement strand
GTGTCCGCTTTTCATCAGGCATGGCGCGCTCTTGAGGATACGCACGAATTCTTTGGCTTGTTAACGCGTTTTTCAATTTCGCGTATTGCTGCGCTACGCCTTGCCCAAGCAGAGTTCGTTCAGTCATTGCACTTGAATCAAATTGAAGCCTTGCTACATCGAGTATCCGAGCAGAAAATTCCTGTGATGGTATTTGTGGCGAATCGAGGGATGCTTCAAATCTTTTCTGGATGCGTCAAAAGGGTGGTGGTGCAAGACAAGTGGATAAACATTCTTGATGAGCGGTTTAACCTGCATCTATTGCAGGATAGTGTCCGCACGCTTTGGTTGGTGAAGAAGCCGACTCAATATGGTTATGTCACCTCAATTGAGGCCTTCGATCAGCAAGGCGAATTAGTGATTACGTTTTTTGGCAAGCGCGAGTTAGATAGCCCTGAGCTCCAGTCTTGGAGAGACTTAACGGAGTCACTGGCGGTGGAGGCGGAGTCATGCGTCCATTAAAGCAATCAGCGATCCAGTCTGTTGAGCGGCGCCAGCTTCTATGGGCAGGCGGGATCGGGCTCCTGTCTGGATTTGGCACGGTGGATGCCGCACAATCTCGCTCGAGCCTGAAGAGCCGCATCGTGTGCGTCGGAGGCGGGATTACTGAGATTATTTGTGCACTGGGCTATGAGGCCAGTCTAGTTGGCGTGGATACCACCTCTAGATATCCCCTAAGTGTGCGTCATCTCCCGAGCGTTGGATATGCGCGTCATCTATCGTTAGAGGGTGTACTCGCCTTGGCGCCGCAACAGGTCATCGTCGGGCACGACGCGGGGCCACTCGCAGTCTTGTCTGGTTTGCGCGAAGCGGGCGTGTTGGTGTCTAGAGTCGAAGACGGCCCCACGCTCGACGCGCTGATTTCTCGGGTAAAACAAATTGGACAACTACTCCAGTGCGTTGGTCAGGCGCAGGCGCTCATTGAGAATGTCAACGTGGAGTGGGACGCTCTGAGGCAAACAATCGCTATACCTGCTCACACGATTCGTGTGATGTTTGTTCTTGGGCAGACGCCGAGTCAGATGCTGGTTGCTGGGACGGATACGGGTGCGGATGCAATGCTGAAGCACGCAGGTCTTCAAAACGCATTTTCAGGTGTGAGAGGGTATCGCCCTGTGTCCACCGAGGCCATCATCGCCGCACAACCCGATTTAGTCGTCTTGACGCAACCCGATGCGTTGACACCTGGAAACGGCTCCAATAGTCGCAGCTTGATCCACCAATTTAAAGGGCTTTCTGCGACACCGGCGGCTCGTCCGGGTCGTTGGCTAGTGTTTGACACCATGTTCCTCTTAAGCTTTGGCCCCCGACTGCCCGACGCGATACTGACGTTGCGTCGCGCCTCGATTGAAGCAATGCGTACATGAGGCAATGCCTATATCGGGCAATGCAGTCGGCTACCTTCATCCTCTTGGGGATGCTGCTGGTGACGACCTTGGTTGCGACAGATGTTGGTGCCTTCGCACTCAATAGATCTGCCTGGTTGTTTTGGATCGAGCCTCTCGACTCAGAGCTCTTCATTGTCGGACAACGCCATGTTTTATGGAATATTCGTATTCCTCGGGTGTTATTCGCTGGCCTGATTGGGGCATCTCTTGGTTTTGCGGGTGCGTTGACGCAGGCATTGTTTCGTAATCCTTTAGCGGAACCAGGTTTGCTCGGAATTTCCTCTGGTGCTGCGTGTGCCGCGTCCTTGTCGATCGTTTTTCTCGCTCAAGTTCCTGGCGCGGCATATTTGTCGGGGCACTGGTTGCTGTTGCCAGGTATCGCTTTTTTTGGAGCAGTTTTTGTATGTATTTTTCTAGATAGCCTCTCTCGCACGTTGATGGCGGGATCGGTTGGAGGGCTTCTTTTGACAGGTATTGCCATCAACGCATTGGCGGGAGCGGTGATTGGTATGTGCGCGTACATGGCGACCGACACACAGCTGCGCAGTCTGACATTCTGGACGCTTGGCTCCTTGGCAAGCGCAAGCTGGACATTGATCGCGGTAGCGGGTGGGCTGTTTGCGAGCATCTGGGTTGTGACACGACCGCTTATCCAGAGCCTAAATGCGTTGATGCTTGGCGAAAGTATTGCGAGACATAGCGGGGTGTGTTTGCCAAGCCTTCGACTTCGGGTCATCTTAATGGTGGCGGGTCTTGCTGGGTTTGCGGTCGCTTTTTGCGGTGTGATTGGGTTTATTGGTTTGGCGGCACCGCATTTAGTACGACTGGTTGCCGGCGCCGATCTGCGGCTGGTGCTGTCACGCTCTGCAATCGTGGGAGCTATTTTGCTCATTTGTGCGGATGCCTTTGCGCGCACGATTTCTGCACCAGCCGAAGTTCCTGTCGGTATTTTTACGGCTTTACTGGGTAGCGCATTCTTTTTTTGGCTATTACGACGACACCGTCAAGGTCTGGCATGAGCAATACCGTACCGCTGTTGATGCGCCTATCCCACTTAGCGTTGCCACTTGACGAGATGCGTTTTG
>JBILHV010000114.1:0-5797 GCA_044350305.1 Burkholderiaceae bacterium | reverse complement strand
GAAGTCGGGTGTTTCTCGTTTTCCCGTGACACGGCCCCAGACGCGTACGGTTTCTTCCACAAGATTCATTGCTCGGAACTGGAAGCCTGCCTTCCATGCCCAGCCCTGCGGACCAGCCCAGTCTGCGAGCAGCTGCATCACAAACTGTTGCTTGAGCGAGCCGTTGATGAGCAGGCCTGGCAGCTTGTCGTGTTCCATTGCGAAGGGTTTGTCGTAGTGAATCTTGTGCCAATTTTCCATTGCTGCGGACCAGCGCATCAAATGCGCGGTGGTCAGTGGACCTTTTTCAAGGCCGGGTAGCTCTAGACCGACTGCGACGTCTTCAAAATAAGGTGTTTTAGCAAGCGCCATTTTATTTTCTCCGAATCTGTGTACGGCGTGTGCGAATGAGCAACTCGCCAGTTCCTGTGCGGTATTCCGACTCGGTCACGACCAGAACAATCGGACCTTTGCTGGTTTCTTTTTCAACGATGTCCGCGTAGTGAGAGACTAACTTCACCGTTTCGCCGCGCAAGGCATAACGGAAAAATTCAATCTCAGAGCCGCCGTTCAGTAATGCGTAGCCATTAAGTGGTTCAATATTTGGCAGGCCTTGTGAGCTCGTGGCGGCAACAATCCCGTCGAAGTCGGGATTGCGCGCATTGGCTTGGATAGGATCTTCGGTCCCCATCGGCCGACGAAACAAATGGGTCGGAAACAGTGGCGGCGCGACGGGGCCGCCGTAGCGTTCGTTATTCGGACAGGGTTTCGCAAAAATTGGATCGTCATACATGATCGCTTGCGCGTAACGACGCACAGCACCTTGTTCAACTGGATCACAGGCGATCTCGGTTTCTGATCGCATGCCGATATACTTTTTTAGTGACTCGGAAAATGCAGACATACTAAACCTCTCTAGTTAAGTACAGCCAGTAATGATGATCGTTTCACGACGGTCATCGTCAATCAGTTAATCGAGACCTTGGCATCGGTTACGATTTTGCGCCAGCGCTCAATATCGGCACGCACAAACTCGCCAAACTCTTTCGGTCCTAACGGTGCAGCCAGTACATCTGCCCCAGACTTAATCATTTGATCTCGCACTTGAGGCGCTGTCATGACTTTGGTGATTGCCGCATTAAGTTTTTGCAGGCGGTCTGCGGGAACACCTTTGGGCGCACAGATGCCGTTGAACCCCGTAATTAAAAACCCAGGTAAGGTTTCACCAATTGTCGGCACATCGGGCAGTTGTGAGCCGCGCTCCGCCATGACGAATCCCAGCGCACGTAGCCGACCGGATTGGATAAACGGCAATGCTGGTTGCAAAACGGCGAAGGACATCGAGGCTCTACCTGCGACAACATCAGCGAGTGATGGGGCACTGCCCTTGTACGGAATGTGCAGCATGTCGACGTTGGCGAGTTGCTTGAACAGTTCGCCGGCCAAATGTCCCGGGCTGCCGGCGCCGTACGAGGCGAACGTCAGTTTCCCAGGTTGCTGTTTAGCTAAGGCAACTAATTCCGCAACGTTCTTTGCCGGTACGTCTGGATTAACCACCAAGATTAGACTTGCACCTAAATGCATGGTGACCGGCGTGAAGTCGTTCACCGTGTCAAAAGGCAGCTTGTACAAGCTTGGGTTGGTCGTAAACGAAGTGGTACAGAGCAAAAGCGTGTAGCCGTCAGGGTCTGCCTTTGCAACGGCTTCAGTGCCTATGATGGTATTGGCTCCGCCCTTGTTATCGATCACGACAGGCTGACCAAACTCTTCTGTCAGCCCCCTCGCCATGACCCGAGCAACCGTATCTGAGCCGCCGCCAGGAACAAAGGGCACAACGATTTTGATGGGCCGATTGGGATAGCCTTGCGCCGATGCGGGTGCAACGAAGCCACAAAGTGACAACGACAAGGCGGCAAGACTGATTAGCGATGACGCAAGGCGTGTGATATGGGTCAGCATGGTCTCTTTCCTTTCGCGCTTGGCCTAACGGTGGCGAACGCTTGAACGGTTAAATTAAGCTTTTCCGGCAAGGTATCTTTGTGGACTCATCGTAAATTTCGTGCGGCAACCAAGCGAACACAAGAAGTACCATTCGCCATCGTGAAATTGCCGAGTGCCTTTTGATGGATCAACTTCTTTCGCACCAAAGGCCGTCTCTCCGGTTTTAGAATCTGCGCCTTCGATATCAATATTTTTTGAACACACCGGACATTTCATAAAAGATACTCCATCCAAAATTATTTAAGCTGCGAGAGGTGGGACGGGTCTGCCTAATACGACATTGCCCGGAATATCCAACAACGCATGCGCAATCCGTTCACGGTGCTCGAATGTCGTGCCGAGTCGCATAGACCACGCTGTGATTCGTCGTAACCAAAGATGTAGATCAAACTCCATCATGAAGCCGATCCCCCCATGAATGGATTGAGAGTTACGTGCGACAGCGGGACATTTTTCGTTACAAAACGCTTTCGCTTGAGACACTTCAACCTGCGCAGGCAGGCCATTGTCCATTTTCCAAAGTGCCTCATAGGCAAGCAACTCACCGCCGTCGATCCAAATGATCATGTCGGCACACATATGTTGTATGGACTGAAACGCACCAATTGGCTGGCCAAACGCTTCGCGGAACTTTGCATGGTCGATAGCCATTTCGGCATCCATACGCGTTGCACCTAACATCTGAGTGCAAAGTAAGACCGTCGCTAAGTCGAGCAACTGTTCCATGACAGCCCAGCCCTGGTGCAGTTCCCCAATCAACGCGGATTTCGGTACACGAACCTGATTAAATACCACTTCGCACTGTTGATCTTTCGCGAGTGTACGCAATGGGGTGGACGAGATCCCGTTGGTTTTTGTATCCACTAAAAACAGTGAAAGGCCCTTGCTGGACGAGTTTGAGGCAGAAGTTCGGCATGCGACTAGGCAGTGGCTTGCGGCTAAAAAGTTGTCTACGAAGAGTTTTCGGCCACTCAAGATAAAGTTGTCGCCGTCCGCACTAGCGGACATTTTGACTGACTCGGGTACGAATCGAGGATCGTCTTCTGAAAAGGCCCAGGTCAAAATCGTCTTGCCAGCGGACACGCTTGGCAGAAGCTTTTCGCAGATAGCCTTGTTCGCGTGACGCGCAAGAGTGATGGCTGTCACGGCGGTGCTATGCAACGGCACAGGTGCTACGGCACGCCCCACTTCCTGCAGAACCAAGCCTAGATAGGCGAGTGGAAGGGCCTGCCCGCCGTACTCTTCTGGTAGACACATCCCCGGCCACCCCATCTCGGCGCACTTCGCCCAAAGCTCAGGCGGATAGCCCATCGGATCAAGTTCCATCTTTCGCACCAACGCAGTCGAGCATTCTCCATTGAGAAACTCCCTGGCGCTTGTTGCAACCATTTGTTCTTCTTCAGTTAGCAATACATCCATGATTCTTTCCTGTAGCGAGTGCTTTATTTTGATTTTGCGCGACGTGAGGAGGGCAGTTCAAGCCCTCGCTTTGCCACCTGATCCCGCATAATCTGGACACTGCCATGATTGATGCCCGACTGAAACGCACCCATTGTGTTGTGCGCAAAGACGCCTTTTTCAACTGCATGAGGAGATCCGTTCAGTAGCGTCGCGTAAGGCCCAAGCATTTGTGTGATGGCTTCCGTTGTGCGCACGCCGTGCTCAGGCGACCATACTTTTTCGGCTGAACCTTCGTATGTAAAGTTGCCGCCGTGTTCGACGATAGACATACTGCGCATGGTCATGAGACGGCAGATCTGCCCTTCTATCCAAAGCTCCGCAACCTTGTCACGAATAGCGGGATTTTTAGCAGGCGAATAATCACCAAACGAATTGGACTTGATCCAATTCACAATGTCTTCATCGCGACGTACAGAACGAAGATAACGAGATGCCCCGACGCGGTCTAGATTCAAACCCATCGAGCCCACACGCCACCCTTGATTCTCACGACCTAACAGGCAGGACTCATGGATACGGGCGTTTTCAAAAAATACTTCATTGCTACGCGCATCGCCATACGTAGTGCCGCGTGGCGCACGAGGATTATTTTGAATCGTCCAGAGCGGGCGCACCGTCAAGCCTGGTGTATCCATTGGGAAGAGAAAAATCGAAATGCCGTCGTGTCGTGCGGCCTCTGGGTCTGTGCGTGCCATCAAATACATATGCGTGGCGGTATGCGCTGCCGTGGTGTACATTTTTTGGCCGTTGATGACGAAATGATCGCCATCACGCACAGCCCGACATCGCAGGGCCGCCAAGTCGGCACCCGCATGTGGTTCAGTAAAGCCTAACGCAAAGGTGTATTCCATTGCAATCAGTTTTGGCAGGTAGTGACGCTTTTGCTCTTCAGTGCCGGCTGCGATGATGGCGGGTGCACCACTGCCAGCCAAGCCGACTTGAATACCGGCGCGCTGAAACTCTTCCTCGATAATATTTTGGCCAACGCGATCGCCACCACCACCGCCATATTCTTTGGGGTAGCTATAGCCTAGCCAGCCACGCTCACCGATCCTTTTGAACACTGCGCTGACTAACGGTCCTTTTTTTCCAGGGTGACGCTCGCTTTTTCCGTTTTCGAGCGCCTCTTCGTCGGCATCGAGCTCCGCATACACTTCGGCGGTCAAGTTGACGTGAATGAAATCAAGAACCTCTTTGCGAAGAGCTTCTTGCTCTTTGGTATACCCAAAATCCACTGTGTGTCTCCCTAGAATGCAGTGTCGACTAAATTTGCTTTATCGTTAGTCAAGAACGCCTATTGTTCTTTTTGATTTGACGGCGCTTTGTTGGAATTTATCCTAGCATAAAGGTTCGCTCGAATCACCCTATTTCAGAGGGGCGAGGTAAATAGGTGGCGGTTTTCAAAATATGGACTTCCTTGGTTTCAAAAGCATGACCTGAGTGGCGCGATGCTAAGGTTGACCCGCGACAAGAAAAAACTTTTTGATGGAGACTCAAAAATGAAAATACTGTTTTTTGATGATTTCAAGCTTGGCATTTTGAAAGGCGATCAGGTGGTCGATGTCTCTGCCATTGTGGCAGACATCCCCCGCTTGGGACCGCATGACCTCATCAATGGGCTGATTGCTCAGTTTGAGGCGTATCGTCCGAAGATTGAGGCATTCGTCCGCGGTGCGACGGGCGTGCCAGTCGCCTCGGTGCGTATTCGCCCGCCACTACCCAAGCCTGGCCATATCGACTGTATGGCGGTTAATTACATGGAAGATGGCACGCGTAGCGAGCCCGCTCCCATCAATGCCTTTCAAAAGGCGCCGGGCGCCATCATCGGCCCTGGCGATGCGATGGTATTGCCTGATGTGCCAGCGACTATTTTTGAGGGGGAGGCAGAGATTGCACTGGTGATTGGCAAGCGCGCCACCAATGTCGCAGCAAAAGATGCGATGAAGTACATTTTTGGCTATGTGAACTTCATCGACGGCTCGGCGCGAGGACTTGGTCCGGAAGGCAACATTTTTTTCAAAATGAAGTCGCGCGATACGTTCGCACCGATTGGGCCCTACATCGTCACGGCCGATGAGATTCCTGATCCACAAACATTACAAATTCGCTTGTGGAACAACGGCAAGCTCATGCAGGATTTCAATACGGACGACATGGCGCACAACATTCCTCGCTGTATCGAGTGGATAAGCTCGATTCACACGCTGGAGCCGGGAGATATTGTTGCCACCGGTACCAACCACCGGGGTCTCAACCCCTTTATGGATGGCGACGTCATTGAGCTGGAAACTGAGGGCTTGGGACGTTTGAAGATACAGGTGAAAGACGATTTAAAACGCACTTGGGCTCGTCAAAC
>JBILHV010000390.1:0-2525 GCA_044350305.1 Burkholderiaceae bacterium | reverse complement strand
ATCAGCCATTGCGCCCCCTCGTGGCCGAGCTTTCCTGGTCCAGCGAGCACTATGCCCTGTACGCGCGCTACCAAGCGTTGCGCCACCCTGGTGGTGGCATGGATGACGACAGTCGCACGCAGTACAGCGAGTTTTTATTGGCCAGTCGGGTCAATACGCGACTCGTGGAGTTTCGTGAAGAAGACGGCACGCTGCGTATGGTGTCGATCATTGACGTGCTTGAGCAAGGGCTCTCGTCGGTCTATACCTTCTATGATCCCGAGGCGCCGGGCAGTCTGGGCACCTACAGCATTTTGTGGCAAATCAATCAGTGCCGGCAACTCGGTCTCCCTTGGCTCTATTTAGGCTACTGGATCGAAAAGAGTGCAAAAATGGCATACAAAGCAGCGTTTGGGCCAGCCCAGTTTCGCCATAGCGGACAATGGCATGATCAGCCACCGTCCTCCGAGGCATAAACCTTGGCAGGCCTTGAACATTGATGTTTTTCTCTGACTCTATTTTTTAACGGTTGCCATGTCGATTCTCTTTCAAGCCTACCCCTTGGCACGTCACGCTCTTTTTGCGATGGATGCCGAAGCGGCCCACGATGCAACACTCAAGGCGTTACAACTCGCGTACGACTGCTCCCTGACCCGCGGACTCATGCAGAATCGTGTGCTGGCCCCGACCACCTTAATGGGCCTCGCTTTACAGAACCCTGTTGGACTCGCGGCAGGTTTGGATAAAAACGGGGCACATATCGACGCGATGGGTAACTTAGGGTTTGGCTTTGTTGAAGTCGGCACCGTCACGCCGCGCGCGCAACCAGGCAACCCCAAGCCACGTATGTTTCGTCTGCCTGACGCGCAAGCCTTAATCAATCGTCTAGGCTTTAACAATCAAGGTTTGGATACGTTCCTAGCGAACGTTCAACGTAGCACTTGGCGCGCCCAAGGCGGCATCATCGGTCTGAATATTGGTAAAAATGCGGACACCCCGATCGAACGCGCCGCTGACGACTACCTCATCGGGTTAGTGGGTGTTTACCCACATGCGGACTACATTACCGTCAATATTTCGTCACCCAACACAAAAAATCTTCGGGCACTACAGGGCGAACATGAGCTCGACGAACTCCTGTCGCAGCTGGCGCATCGCAGACAAGAACTTGCGGCTCAGCATCAACGACGTGTGCCGCTGGCCGTCAAGATTGCACCGGACCTGACCGAAGAACAAATCGACATCATTACCGAAGTACTTCCGCGCCACGGCATTGATGGCGTCATTGCCACGAACACCACCATCGCACGGGATGCTGTGCAAGGCATGGCACATGCCGAGGAAGCGGGGGGCCTGTCGGGTGCGCCATTGCATGCTCGCTCGCTCGAAGTCATTGCACGACTGCGCGCAAAGCTTGGGCCAGATTTCGCCATCATTGGTGTGGGGGGAATCGTCTCGGGGCAACACGCTGCGCAGAAGATCTCAGCGGGTGCCAACGCGGTGCAGCTGTACACCGGACTGATTTATAAGGGCCCCGCTTTGGTAGGCGAGTGTGTCCGAGAGATTGCGAAACTAGGCCGCTAACGTCGCCCAAACAAAAAAACCACCCGAGGGTGGTTTTTTTGTTGCAAGCGTTTAGAACTTAAGCTGCGCGGCGACCGCGTGTTGCGGACTTCGCAGCGTCAGCAGCTTGACCAGCCGCTTTGAAGGTCGCATTCGCAGCAGCAGCCAGATTTTTCTCGGCAACGTCAGCAGCCTGCTTGGCGGCTTTAGTCATCGACTCGTAAGCCGAGTTAGCCTGAGCCATCGAGCTTTTCAGCATTGCTACAGCACCTTCCGAACCCGCTGGCGCGTTCTTGGTGAACTGTTCAATTGCGTCCTGAACATGTTTCTGGCCTTCAGCAACATGCGACTCGCTCAGTTTGGCCAAATCAGCCTGTACTGTGGAAACGATGTCATAGACATGCTTGCTATAAGCCATGGCTTTTTCTGCACTCGGCTGAACCAGACCTGAAGACAACGACAAAGCTTCTTGCGCGTCTTTCACGCCAACAGCCTGCTGCGACGTGGCCGACACTTCGTCGATCGTTGCTTTTAAGGCCTTGAGGTTGAGGTCAACGAGTTTTTCGAAGCCTGAGAAAAAGGAACCCTGGACAGCCACGAATGCATCGATGGCCGCTTTTTGACTGTTTAGGACCTGCTGAGGAATTGCAGACATGGTGTTCTCCAAAATGAACGAAATGTTTGTTTATTGCGATATGTTGCAGTGCACAAGTGTCATTTTAGGTCTAAAAACAGTCGTGTCAACAATTATTTGTTGCATTGCATCAAATAAACGACATTACTGTTCATTTACTGATTTTTACTTAGTTTTTGAGCGTACAGATGTCACCGACTGGCTCACGCCGGCGTCGCCCCGGTCTCGTAGCCTAAGGCCTCAGAAATCGTCCCTGCGGTCGCGACTAACTGGGGAATCCAGGCATCTTGCAGACGACCGGACGGTGCAGAAATCGACAATCCAGCAACCAACTTCCCTGTATCGTCAT
>JBILHV010000391.1:0-2517 GCA_044350305.1 Burkholderiaceae bacterium | reverse complement strand
GCGGGGCAGGTCAGCCGCACGAGCTAATCGATGGCCTGATCGTCCAGGGTGCGAAAGAGTTGACAATCGTTTGCAATAACGCTGGCTCTGGCGACACCGGTATCGCAGCCTTGCTTGCTTCCGGTCAGGTGCGTCGGGTGGTGTGTTCGTTTCCCCGTCAGGCCGACTCTTATGTGTTTGATCGGCTTTATCGGGCCGGTAAAGTTGAGTTGGAGCTCGTACCGCAGGGCACGCTGGCTGAGCGCATTCGTGCAGGTGGCGCAGGCATTGGCGGTTTTTTTACGCGTACCGCGGTGGGGACGGAGTTAGCCGAGGGGAAGGAAGTCCGTCACATTGACGGTGATGACTACATCCTAGAATCACCCATTAAAGCGGATGTCGCGCTTATCAAAGCCCATCGGGCCGACCGCTGGGGCAATCTTGTGTACCGAAAAACAGCCCGAAACTTTGGGCCGGTGATGGCCACAGCCGCTAAGCTAACCATTGCGCAGGTCAGTGACATCGTAGAGCTTGGCGAGTTAGATCCGGAAGCGATCGTGACACCCGGCGCATACGTTAAGCGTGTCGTCAAAATTGTAGGTGGAGCAAAATAATGAAACGAATTTCACGAGATGAAATCGCAGCCCGTGTCGCGCGCGACATCCCTGAAGGCGCGATTGTTAACCTGGGTATCGGTCTGCCCACCAAGGTCGCGAACTATCTTCCCCAAGACAAAGATATTTTTTTACAGAGTGAAAATGGCGTGTTGGGGATGGGGCCTGCGCCGGCAGCCGGAGAGGAAGATTTTGATCTGATTAATGCGGGGAAACAGCCCGTGACATTACTGCCAGGCGGCAGCTACTTCCATCATGCTGATTCTTTTGCAATGATGCGTGGCGGTCACCTTGATATCTGCGTGCTGGGTGCGTTTCAAGTGGCGCGCAATGGTGATTTGGCAAACTGGTCGACCGGTGAGCCTGGTGCGATTCCTGCTGTAGGCGGTGCAATGGATCTGGCCGCAGGTGCGCGTGATGTGTTTGTGATGATGGAGTTACTCACCAAGGAAGGTGAGAGCAAACTTGTTGAGAAGTGTACCTACCCACTCACCGGTTTATGTTGTGTGTCGCGCGTGTATACCGATGTGGCCGTGTTTCAGATTGAACCGGGTGGCGTGGTGCGGGTGGTTGATGATGTGTCGGGCGCAGGTCAAGAGGAATTGCGGCGCATGACGGGACTTGACCTCGTCTTTTAGACGGCTATTCGTCAATCAGCTTGTTCAGGCGCTGAGCATCTAGTTTGGCAGCCTGACCTTCGACTTTCGATCCCATCGACTCAATTGTTTGGCACAAGTGCGCAATACGTGCATCCTGCTTAGACACGTGCGTGATGAGTTCGTGTAAAGCCTTAACAAGTGGGTCTGCAGCACCAGGGTCTACGGCGTAGGCGTTAAAGCCTGTACCGTCGGTTGGTGTCGTAGTTGCGGGACCTTTGTCGAGCATCGCCTGAATCGGTGCGGCATCCCAGTCGGAATCGCAAGGCGATATCTTGGTTGATGCGGTCACCGATGCTGCCGGGGTCAGTGTTGGTGCAGAGACTGAACTGGGTTCTGTGGTGTCGGTTGTTTCCACTTCAATGATGCGAGCTGGGTTGCCGACGGCCGTGGCGCCCGCTGGTACGGGTTTGACGACAACGGCGTTGGACCCAATACGCGCACCATCCCCAACGGTAAATCCGCCAAGCACCTGTGCGCCTGCACCGACCACGACCCCTTTGCCGAGTGTGGGGTGCCGTTTGGCTCCTTTGTAGAGGCGCGTGCCGCCCAGTGTGACACCTTGATAAATCGTGCAGTCATCACCGATCTCTGAGGTCTCGCCGATGACCACACCGAAACCATGATCGATAAAGACCCGGCGACCGATCGTCGCGCCAGGATGAATTTCAATACCAGTCAGCATGCGGCTGAGGTGAGAGACCATGCGCCCAAGCCAATAAAACTTCGCGTGCCACAAACGATGTGCGAGCTTGTGTGCCATGATGGCGTGCAGGCCCGGATAGCAAGTCAGGATTTCCAGCTTGCTGCGTGCGGCAGGATCTCTTTCGAGAATGCAGGCGATGTTTTCGCGCAAAGAGTTAAACATGATGATCAAAGCTTAGCGCAAATCTCACCGCGCGACGCGATTAGCCCGTTTAACGCGAAGGGTTGTCGTGCCTGATTCCACGAGCGGTTGCAATCATGGCAGTACACACGCCGCGCCACATATCGACCTCGTCTTGGGTCAGGTCTCCGCGGTTAAATAGGTGTCGCATACGCGGCATCAGTTTCTTGGGGTGATTGGGATCTAAAAAGCCGACAGCTTCGAGGGCCTCTTGCCAATGAACGAGTAAAGCCTGCACCGCTTGCCCAGTCGCGGGCTCGCTGCCTCGATCTTTGCTTACGCGTGCGGTGGCGGGGCTAAGCGGGGCAGCGTTTGAGGTGTTCTGCGCCGTGAGAAGGGCATAGCGCAGTTCCCAGGCACCAAGTTGCAAGGCCTGAGAGAC
>JBILHV010000136.1:0-5284 GCA_044350305.1 Burkholderiaceae bacterium | reverse complement strand
GCTGGGTTGGCTGGGATGTGGCAGACTCGATGACAGAGTTCGATGTGTTCATTGGTCAAGCCGGAGCGTTCGGTCCCCACAACCAAGGCGACTCGCGCATTGGCATGCTGTGCCAAATGTGTCTGCGCCATGTGCGCCGCTTCCCGGATGTCGCAGGCAGGTGGCCCGAGCTCACGGTCTCGGGCAGTCAGGGCAAAGGCTAAGGTGACTGGAGCCAGGGCCTGCTGCAGGGTCTCAACGGTCTGTGCCGAGGCCAGCACATCGCTCGCTCCGCTTGCCAAAGCAATCGCTTCTGGCTGGGTCGTGATTTGCTCGGTTTTGGGCGAAACAAGCATGAGATCGCTAAACCCCATGGTTTTGATGGCTCGGGCCGCCGAACCTACGTTTCCGGGGTGGCTTGGCTCGGTCATCACGAAGCGAACTCGGGAAAAATCAAGAGTCATTTAAAATCCCGCTTTAGCTAATTGAAAATAGACACGCATATGCACCCGATGCTTAATACCGCCATCAAGGCGGCCCGGCGAGCCGGATCGATTATTAACCGCGCGAGCCTTGATCTCGAGCGCCTGCAAGTGACTCGAAAAGGGCCTCGCGATTATGTCACGGAAGTGGATCGTGGCGCCGAAAGCGCCATTATCGAAATACTGAGCACTGCCTACCCTGACCATACGTTTATGGCCGAAGAGTCGGGGATTCTAGGCCACACGGCCGAGGGCGAACTGGCGGCTAATGAGTGGGTGATTGACCCCTTGGATGGCACGACTAACTTTATTCACGGTTTTCCGCATTACGCGATCTCGATTGCTTTGCGTCAGCGTGGGCAGATTAATCACGCAGTCATTTACGATCCGGTCCGCAATGAATTGTTTACGGCAAGTCGCGGGGGCGGAGCATTTTTAAATGATCGTCGCATGCGTGTGTCCACGCAGTTGAAGTTTCCCGATGCGCTGTTGGGTGCGCGTTGGCCCGGCTCTGTGGGGCCGGACGAAACCTCAGCGCCCCGCTTTTTAGAAATGGCACGTGGCTGCGCGGGTGTGCGCCGTACAGGGTCAGCGGTTCTCGACTTGGCCTACGTTGCTGTGGGTCGTTTGGATGGATTTTGTGGCTTGGGCTTGAAGCAGTGGGATATGGCTGCTGCGAGCTTAATGGTGTTGGAAGCGGGTGGCTTGATCGGTGATCTAAACGGCGAACAGTCTTGGATGGAATCCGGCAATGTCATTGCGGCCACGCCTAAGATTTTTACGCAAATGCTTGGCATGGTGCAGGGCGAACGCACGAAGTAATCGCGTACGCATTCCGCCCTGCATACATAACCCTTATCTGTAGCGTTTCATTAATATCGGCTACTATTGCTAGGTTAGAAACTCTCGGAGCCCTCCATGGAGTGGCTGCTCGACCCAACCGTTTGGGTCGGCTTATTAACCCTTGTCATACTCGAGATCGTTCTCGGTATCGACAACCTGATCTTCATCGCGATTCTTGCCGACAAGCTTCCGCCCGCGGAGCGTGAGCGTGCGCGCGTGATCGGCCTCTCTCTCGCGCTCTTCATGCGCCTGGGTCTCTTGGCTGGGATGTCATGGCTTGTTCAACTAAAAGAACCTTGGATCGTGTTGGGCCCCGTCAGCTTGTCAGGGCGGGATCTGATTTTGATCGTCGGTGGCTTTTTCCTACTTTTTAAAGCGACGCTTGAGCTGCATGAGCGCATTGAAGGTAACCGACAGCAACAGACGACTGCGCGCGTCTACGCGAGCTTCTGGGTCATTGTGACGCAGATCGTGGTGCTAGATGCCGTGTTCTCGCTAGATGCCGTGATCACGGCGGTTGGCATGGTCGACGATCTTGCCGTCATGATGGTGGCCGTGGTGATCGCCGTGTTGATTATGCTGGTGGCCTCCAAGCCCTTGACAAAATTTGTCAATGAGCACCCGACGGTCGTCGTCCTTTGTCTTGGTTTCCTGCTGATGATTGGCTTTTCGCTGGTGGGCGAAGGGTTCGGCTTTAAGGTACCTAAGGGTTATCTATACGCAGCAATTGGTTTCTCTGTGTTGATCGAACTGCTAAACCAATTTGCGCGCCTCAATGGCTTAAAGCTAGAGTCTAAGCGCCCCATGCGCGAGCGTACGGCCGAGGCCGTACTGCGCATGCTGGGCAAGCCTTTGCCCGAGGCCGTCGTGGTCCAGGCACCTAGCGCGCAGCAAGAAGAAATGCCAGTGACATTTGGGATCGAGGAGCGCAACATGGTGAGTGGTGTCTTGACGCTCGCTGAGCGGACCATCCATTCCGTGATGACGCCGCGTACCGAAATTTCCTGGATCAATCTCGATGATGATCCACAGCTTATTCAAAAACAAATCGCAGAGGTACCCCATAGTTTTTTCCCGGTTTGTCGGGGCTCGGTGGATGAAGTCATCGGAATCGGTCGTGCAAAAGAGATGATTGCAGATCTTTTAATCCATGGAAATGTGCGTCGTGCGAGTTTGCGCGAACCGATTATTGTGCACGACACCATTAGCATCATTCGTTTGATGGATACGCTTAAGCGCTCGCGTGGCCAACTCGTGCTGGTAGCCGACGAATTTGGAACGATACAGGGCTTGGTTACACCGATCGATGTGTTTGAAGCGATCGCGGGTGAGTTCCCGGATGAAGATGAAACCCCCGACATTGTTACCAGTGGCGAGAATGAGTGGGAAGTGGATGGTGCAGCGGACTTGCATCAACTAGAGCAAGTGCTGGATATCGAGGGTCTTGTTGATGAAGATGAAGACTTCACAACGTTGGCTGGTTACTTGTTATCGCGTTTTGGTCAGTTACCCGCGCGGGGGGATCAATGTGAATTTGATGCACCGCATGCGCGTTTTAAGTTTGAGGTCTTGCGAATAGATGGGCGACGCATCGCCCAGGTTCGCATCACCAAACTCGCTGCGTCCTCGGAAGTGTCGACTGATTAGCGCGGGGTAAGGTCGAAGAGGCTCAGGCCGTCTTCATCGATCACCATCCAGCCGCCACGCGGCTTGCGATTTTCTTCAGAAAGATCGCAATCCCAATCGGGTAATACCCAGCGCTCACAGCGATTGCCCTCAACGGTGAGTACGTTGCGCCCGGGGCGATGGGTATGACCATGGACGATCAGCGAGACATTGTGCGCCCGAATAGCGGCGGCAACGGCATCAGCATTCACGTCCATGATTTCGCTAGATTTGGTTTGATTGGCCACCATACTTTCACCACGCGCTTGTGCCGCGAGGGTGAGTCGTTCGGGGATGCTTTTTGCCAAGAAACCACTCTGCCAGGCAGGGTTGCGCACCATTGACCGAAACTGTTGATAGGCGACATCGTCCGTGCAGTATTCATCACCGTGACTCAGAAGCATGGTGCGGCCGGCGATCGTAACCAAGACTTGCTCTGGCAGCAGGTTTGCACCCAGACCGGCTGTGAGAGCTTCTCCCATGAGGAAGTCGCGGTTACCTCGGCCGAGCCAGACAGGGATTTTTGCTGCACACGCTTTGATTGCCATGAGGTCGAGCGCTAACCACGGTGGCGCGACAACGGCCACGTCATCACCAATCCACGCATCAAAGATGTCGCCCGGCAATAACAGTGCTGAGGCCTCTTTGGCGGCGAGCTTTAAAAAGTCACGAAAAGCCTCGGAGGTCCCCGTGGTGTGTTGACCTAGATGGACATCTGAGGCGAGCCACACGGGCCCATTTAATGCAATCTTATTCAATGACGGCTGCCTTGATAATGAGCACATCTGTGGTTGGAACGTTTTGGTGCATGCCGCTGTTGCCAGTTGCCACGCCTTTCATTTTGTCCACAACATCTTTGCCCTCAACAACCTCACCAAATACGGCATAGCCCCAGCCTTGTGCGGTGGGCGCTGTGTGGTTAAGGAAGTCGTTGTTCGCAACGTTGATGAAAAACTGTGCAGTCGCGGAGTGTGGATCTTGTGTGCGTGCCATGGCCAAGGTGTACTTGTTGTTTTTAAGGCCGTTGTTGGCTTCGTTTTCGACGGTGGCCTTGGTTGGCTTTTGCTTGAGGCCTGGTTCAAAGCCGCCCCCTTGAATCATGAAGCCGTCGATGACGCGATGAAAAATGGTGCCATCAAAAAAACCATCATTGACGTAAGCCAGAAAATTGGCGACGGTCTTGGGTGCTTTGACTGCATCTAGAGAAATAATGATGTCGCCTTGGCTGGTGGTCATTTTTACGCGTGGGCTGGTAGTCATGGTTACGCCTTGTTTTGGGTTCGAGGTTGAGGGAGGTGCCGCATTCGCAGCTAAACAGAAGAGTGGAAGTAATCCAGTAAGTGTGAGGTTGCGCAGTACACGCAGCCAGTTAATTGATGTGTTCATTTGTTGATGGACTCGATGATGTCAGTGACTGAGCGGATTCTAGGGCGCAGATCTATCGCGCCAGCTTTCAGAGCCTGTTCGTAGGCTCTAAGTGCGAGGAGTAATTGCACATCGCCAAAATTAGCCTGTGCCATCGCTGAGTTTGGATTGATCATGATCGACATTTCCAACGCGCGCCGCGCTTGTTCAAGCTCATCTCGCTTGACATACAGATCTGCAAGATTGTTCCAAGGCTCAGGTAGTTCGGGGAAACGCATGGTCATGCGTTGGTAAATCGCCTCTGCCTCTGGCAAGCGCTTAAGCTCTGTGAGAAGACGAGCGTGCAGAAACATAAGCTGAACATCTGTGCCGGGCGTGTGGCGGTTCGCCTCAACAGCCTGACGCTTTTCGACGGCATCGAGTGCTTCTTTTAGTCGACCGGTGCGGATGAGCCCCTCGATACGCTGGCTGATTTCAGCGGGACTGAGGGGTATTCTGGTGTCAATGCCGGGGGCAATAGCATCCAAGATCTTGGCCAGGCCGTCCCAGCCGCCTTCGGGCGGCTTGTCGCCAATGATCAGTTCGGGCCCGGAGCCAGGTACGGCCGACGGCAGTTGTTGGCGCGGCGTTTGACGTGAGTTTGGCTCGACGGGGTCGTTTGCAAGCGGATTGATGTTGCGCGCACCAGGTGCAGCGGGATAGTTTGCCTGAGCCTGCGCGTGCGCATGCCATACCACCACCATGCAGGTGGCGATTAAAGCGGACGCTATGCTTTTGGACAGGTTCAAGGTGGACAATCCTCAATTGCTATACTTGACGATCCTCATTTTAGCTCTGCTTTTAGATTGCCAAGCGCAGAAGGTCGTATTTTGCCTCGATTGGCTCTAAAGCTTCTTTTTACCCCTATCGCATGCTCCAGATTTACGATTCGCTGTCTCGAACCAAAAGGC
>JBILHV010000389.1:0-2534 GCA_044350305.1 Burkholderiaceae bacterium | reverse complement strand
TGTTCTTACTGCAGACACAAGCTGCCCTCGAGTTTCCAAGCGAGGTCGCTGGGCGTGTCCTGACGACCTATAACCTGCTGGTGTTTGCGGGTTTGTTTATTGTTCAATGGGGTTTTGGTGCGTTAACCGATTTGTTTCAACGTTTCAATCACTCCCCGAGCCAGTCGCTCACTTACTCCATGGCGTGCCTCGTCCTCTTGCAAGGGCTGAGTCTGCTGTGGTTTTTTATCAAAAAACCTGATGGATCAATCCGTACTTGATGCGATCGCACGCTGGCCTAATGTGCCGGCGGTCTACGGCTGGCTCTCGCTCAGCGCACGAGGCGCCTGGCGCTTACATCCACGGGGCGATGCGCAACTGGGGGGCGAGGGCTCGGGCATCACAAACACGCAGATATTGGGATTTATCGGCCGCAACTATGCCTGCGAACCAGATGGTCGATGGTTTTTCCAAAATGGTCCACAGCGCGTCTATGTGCGACTAGACGCCGCTCCTTTTATTCTGCATCTTCGTCCCGACCTCAACGCGCTCGTGACGCATAACGATCGTGTCATTGAACAAGTCGTGCAATGGCTCGCGGATGACCAAGGGCAGTTGTATGCCCAAACAGATCAGGGCGCAGCCCGTATCGATGACCGCGACTTACTAGGACTGTCCGACGTGCTCCGATGCGAGAGCGGCCAAGCCATGCTCGAAGCGCTCGACAAGGCAAGCAACGCAGGCATTGCGTCGAGAGAACAGCCTGACGTACTGCGGCTTTTTGATCCCTCTGGACGATATGGTGCGCTTAGCCACCCAGCCCCGCTACGACACATCACGCAAACCGACGTCGCAAAGACCTTAGATTTTGTGGTGAACCCGGGACCCTTACGCACCGATTCGTAAGCATTAGCCTTAAAATAGAGGCCTATGAGCCACGATCCCGACTTCTACTTCCCCGCCCCGCGTCTGCAAAAATTCTGCGGACAATGCGCGACGCCTATTACGCGCCGTCTTCTCGAAGGCGACAATCGCGAACGGGATGTGTGTGAAGCCTGCGGTGCGGTGCATTATCAAAACCCCAGACTCGTGGTGGGCACACTCCCCATCTGGAATGACAAAATTCTTCTGTGTCTGCGTGCGATTGAACCGCGCGCGAACACTTGGACCTTGCCGGCTGGCTTCATGGAGCTCGGCGAAACCATTGACCAAGGGGCTGAACGCGAAACACAAGAGGAAGCCGGCGCGCACATCACGCTTGGCAAACTCTACACGGTGGTGGATATCCCGCACGTTGATCAAGTACACGTTTATTTTTTAGCGCATGCCACGAGCCCAGATCTTGATCCAGGTCCGGAAACCCTAGAAGCGCGCTGGTTCGGCCTTGACGAAATACCTTGGGACAATCTCTCTTTCCGTTCGGTGTCCACGACACTCAAACATTATCTGCGCGAACGTGAGACGGGGCATTTCGATACCCATCATTACGCATTATTCGCAGCCAATCGGCCGGGCGGCTGAGTACTAACGCCAGATTGAGCCTGCCATGCGCCTGATCTGGCTCGAACCCGACACGCCATTCCCCGACCCAGAGCAAGCGCTCCAGGAGCCTGCAGGCCTATTAGCCGCTGGGGCTGATTTATCGATCGGGCGCTTGCGCGCGGCCTACAGCCAAGGCATCTTCCCCTGGTTCTCTGAAGACGAGCCACCGCTCTGGTGGTCTCCCAACCCGCGCATGGTGCTCCAATGTGATGCACTGCACTTGTCCCACTCTCTAGGCAAGCGCCTGCGACAAATCACCCGCGCGCAAGAGACCGGAGACTACTCCACCGTCGTCAAAGTCAACACCGCCTTCACCTCTACTTTGCGCGCTTGTGCCCGACCGTCCCTTAACGGACAGCCTGGCACCTGGATCACCCGGGAGATGCAATTGGCCTACGAGGCCTGGCACTTGTTGGGGCATGTGCACAGTATCGAAACATGGGTGAATGGCGAACTAGTGGGCGGCCTCTATGGCGTGAGCCTCGGCCACATGTTTTTTGGCGAATCGATGTTTAGTCGCGCAACGGATGCCTCCAAAATCGCCCTGGCGCATCTGGTCTGGTTCTTAAAAAAACAAGGGGTCACTTGGATCGACTGCCAGATGCACACCGAGCACTTGAGTACCTTGGGTGCCGCCCCCGTACCACGACAAAAATTTATCGCCCATGTCCGACAGTACACGTCGATGCCTGATATTCTTTGGCATCCGGGCCGCTTGGACCAAGCAGGTATATTGCACCCATGAGCCAACTCAACGAACTCCCCTTTGCGGCACTACAGTTTTATGCAACCGCACCGTATCCCTGCAGCTACCTGCCCGAGCGACAGGCCCGCTCACAGGTTGCCGCGCCCGGGCATTTGATTCATGCGGACACCTACTCCCAATTGATTGATCAGGGATTTCGGCGCAGCGGACTCTTTACCTATCGTCCACACTGCGACAGTTGCCGTGCTTGCCTGCCTGTGCGTGTGGATGTCAATCGCTTTGCGCCTAACCGTACACAACAACGCAC
>JBILHV010000388.1:0-2542 GCA_044350305.1 Burkholderiaceae bacterium | reverse complement strand
TCGTGCCTTACACGCGCGGTGAGGAAATGTCGCGGCCCTTCGAAGACGTGCTGATTGAAGTCGCAGACTTGGCGGATCAAGGGGTTAAAGAAGTCACCTTGCTCGGTCAAAACGTGAACGCCTATCGCGGCAAAATGGCGGAAGACGAAAACGGTAATGTGGAGATTGCAGACTTCGCAACGCTGCTTGAATACGTCCACGAAATCCCCGGTATTGAACGCATTCGCTATACCACCTCACATCCGAAAGAAATGACGGCACGGATGATCGACGTCTATACGCGCCTGCCCAAGCTGGTGTCATTCTTGCACCTCCCTGTGCAAGCAGGCAGTGATCATGTGCTTGCTGCCATGAAACGTGGTTACACCGCGATTGAGTTCAAGTCTGTTGTGCGCAAACTGCGCGCCGCACGCCCTGGCCTCACGCTGTCTTCCGACTTTATCGTTGGCTTTCCGGGTGAAACCGAAGAGGATTTTGAAAAGACGATGAAGCTGATCGACGAGATCGGCTTTGACACGTCGTTCTCGTTTGTCTATTCGCGTCGACCCGGCACGCCTGCCGCGGACCTGACCGACGATACGCCGCAAACCCTGAAATTACAGCGCCTACAAAAACTGCAAGCGCGCATCAACCAACAAGCGCATGCCATCGCCCAGAGCATGGTCGGCTCCACACAAAGAATTTTGGTGGAAGGCACCTCTACACGAGATGCAAACGAACTGAGTGGCCGAACAGAAAACAATCGAATTGTTAACTTCGCAGGTCACCCGCGCCTGATCGGACAAATGATCGATGTGGTGATCACAGACGCGATGACCAACACCTTTCGTGGGCGTGTTGCAAACGTAGATGAGAATGCCACCCAGGATTCAACACACTCATGAGCCGCTCTCCCGTTAAAACTCCGACGCGTGGGCGCGTACTTCCCGTAAAAATTAAACTCGAAGGCAGTAATCAACAGCTCTCGAACCTATGCGGCCCGCTAGACGAAAACCTGCGCCAAATCGCAGACGGTCTGGATCTAGATCTTTCTCGTCAGGCCGATACAATTTCTTTACGCGGCCCCTACGCCGAAGCTGCGGGCACGATGTTGTTATCCTTGCATGAGCGTGCGGGTCAGCGTGTGCTCACTGTCGATGACATACAACTCGCCTTGGTTGAGATTGGCGTCGGTCGCTTAGCCCATCCAGCGGTGCAGCAGTTCGACCCCAAAGATTTTCCTCCGCTCGATGACGAGAGCGGCACGATCGCACTACGCACGCGCCGCAGCGATCTACGCCCTCGGACACCGCGTCAGCGCGATTACCTCAACAATATTCTGAAGCACGACATCACCTTTGGTGTGGGGCCTGCGGGCACCGGTAAAACCTGGTTGGCTGTCGCCTGTGCCATTGATGCCATGGAACGTGACACCGTACAGCGCCTGATCCTGACGCGCCCAGCTGTTGAGGCGGGTGAGCGGCTGGGCTTTTTGCCTGGAGATCTTGCGCAAAAAGTCGACCCTTATCTGCGGCCGCTCTACGACGCCCTGTACGATTTGATGGGTTTCGAACGGGTACAGCGTCTTTTCGAGAAACAAACTATTGAGATCGCGCCGCTTGCCTATATGCGAGGGCGCACACTGAATCACGCCTTTGTGATCCTGGACGAAGCGCAAAATACGACGCCGGAACAGATGAAAATGTTCCTCACTCGCATTGGCTTTGGCAGCAAAGCAGTCATCACGGGCGATCCTTCGCAGGTTGATCTCCCGAAGGGTCATAAAAGTGGACTCGCGCATGCAGTGCAAGTTCTGCAAGACGTGAAGGGCATTGCCATGACCAAGTTCACCAGTAAAGACGTTGTGCGCCACCCTTTAGTTGCCCGCATCGTAGACGCCTATGAGCAAGCCGAACAATCAAACTCTTAAGCTTGCGCTAGCCGTTCAGTACGGCGCCGTCGCACCGCTTTTACCGCGCTGGCGTATCCGGCGTTGGGTGCAACGCGCGCTGACTGCTGCGCAACAGGATCGGCCATTCGCGTTCTCTGCTTTTACTGTCGTCGTGAGGATAGAAGGTCTCGCCGATGCGCGAATGCTGAATGCGCAATATCGCGGTAAAGATTACGCAACCAATGTTTTAACGTTTGAGTACGGTATCGCGCCTGATGGCAGCGCATCCGCCGACATCGTGCTTTGCGTGCCGATTATTAAGCAAGAAGCTCGCGCTCAACGCAAAGACTTTCTTTGTCATGCAGCGCATCTCACGATCCACGGAACGCTGCATGCACTCGGTTATGACCACTTACGCGTTCGCGATACGCAAAAAATGGAAGCGCTTGAAATTAAAATTCTCGCCGAAATGGGAATTAGCGACCCTTATTCCCTGACGTAATGCCAGTACTTACCCCTGATTCGATTCCAGCGCGCAACCAAGTAACGACTTTCAGGTTATCCTAAGCGTCCCATCACTCTGTCCCCGGACAATGTCAGATCCTTATCCTGCTGCTGAAGCGCCCAGCCCTTCTGCCAAGTCAAACCGCCCCCGTCTGCTAGATCGCCTGC
>JBILHV010000061.1:0-7859 GCA_044350305.1 Burkholderiaceae bacterium | reverse complement strand
TGTCGGATGTCGCATCGGTATTGATAGAAGCCGAGGATGCGCGACTCGCAGCCTGGGCAGACACACAGCCCGCGATTCTTTTAAACGTACAGCGACAGCCTGGCGCCAATGTCATTGATGTCGTCAACCGCATTCAAGCCTTGCTCCCTCAGTTGCGTACTGCTTTACCTGCGAACCTTGATGTCACGGTGATGTCCGATCGTACGCAGACCATCCGTGCATCGGTCCGAGATGTGCAAATTGAGATGTTTATTGCCATTGGTCTTGTGGTGCTGGTGACATTTGTGTTCTTGCGCACACTGACTGCGACCCTGATCCCAAGCGTCGTAGTGCCCCTTTCATTAGTGGGCACGTTTGGCATTATGTATTTGGCCGGCTTCAGTATCAATAACCTCACACTGATGGCGTTGACGATCGCGACTGGATTTGTTGTAGATGATGCGATCGTTATGATTGAAAATATTGCCCGCTACCTGGAGAAAGGTGACACGCCGATGCAGGCTGCCTTGAAGGGCGCTTCACAAATTGGCTTCACGCTGGTGTCGCTGACGCTCTCGTTAATTGCGGTGTTGATTCCCCTGCTCTTTATGACGGAAGTGGTAGGACGGTTATTCAGGGAGTTCGCCGTCACGCTCGCAGTCGCAATATTATTGTCATTGCTCATATCGCTTACCTTGACGCCAATGATGTGCGCTCGTCTGCTGCGTGCAGGCGATCATGATCGGGCTGGCTGGCTGTCTAGAGTTGTCCAGCAGCAGATCGATGGACTGATTGCGCTCTATGGTGCGGCACTGCGCTGGGTTCTGGCGCGTCAAGGGCTGACATTAGTTGTCGCGCTGGGGACCTTCGTACTCACGGCATTGTTGTATATCGGCATACCCAAAGGTTTTTTCCCGATGCAGGATACTGGCCTGATACAGATCGTGACTCAGGCGCCGCAGAATTTGGCATTCGCAGCGATGGCTGAGCGACAGCAAGTGGCAGTGAAGACAATCTTGCAAGATCCTGACGTCAGCAGCGTATCCTCATTCATTGGAATTGATGGTGTCAATGAAACCGTCAACACTGGGCGTATACAGGTTGCCTTAAAACCGCATGGTCAACGACGTGCTGAGATCTCTGAGGTTTTGCAGCGCTTGCAAAATCAACTTCAGCTAGTGGCTGGTTTGCAGTTTTATTTGCAGCCCGTTCAAGACTTGACTGTCGAGGATCGTGTTAGCCGAACCCAGTACCAGCTCACGCTGGAAAGTGTCGATCCTGAACTTCTGAGTGTCTGGGTACCAAAGTTGGTGGATGCTTTACGCAATAAGCCGGAACTTGCTGATGTGATTGACGATATGCAAGAAGATGGCCTCAATACTTTTATTGATATTGATCGCGATGCTGCTGCAAGGCTTGGCGTGTCTGCTGCAGCGATTGATGATGCGTTGTACGACGCGTTCGGACAACGACAGATTTCAACAGTGTTTACACAGTCTAATCAGTATCGGGTTGTGATTGAGGTTCCTGAGCAGTTTCGCCGCGATCCGGGATCGCTGTCGACGGTTTACGTAAAAAGTACGACCGGCAAGCCCATCGCACTGACAAGCGTGGTCAAGGTGACAGAAGGACGTTCACCGCTGGTGATCAATCGGCTCGATCAGTTTCCGTCCGTTACGGTATCGTTCAACTTGAAGCCCGGGGCCTCTTTGTCGAGTGCCGTGGATTCTGTGATGCAAGCGACAAAGGAAATTGGATTGCCATTGAGTGTGCAGCCGAGGTTCCAGGGCGCTGCACGTGCTTACGAGGCCTCTTTATCGAGCACCTTGCTACTTATTTTGGCAGCAGTGATTACGATGTACATCGTTCTTGGCGTGTTGTACGAAAGCTTTATTCATCCGATCACGATCTTATCGACCTTGCCTTCAGCCGCGATTGGTGCGCTACTCGCCTTGCAGTTATCCGGCCGTGATCTCGATATGATTGGCATTATCGGAATTATTTTGTTGATTGGCATTGTCAAGAAGAATGCAATCATGATGATTGACTTCGCGCTGGAGGCGGAGCGCAAGCTGAAAGTTTCTGCACGTGAAGCAATTGAGCAGGCGGCAATCTTACGATTTCGTCCAATTTTGATGACGACGCTCGCGGCCTTGTTTGGAGCCGTTCCTTTAATGTTGTCGACTGGGACAGGATCGGAGTTGCGTCAGCCGTTAGGCCTGGTGATGGTGGGCGGACTGATCGTGAGCCAAGTTCTGACACTGTTCACTACGCCTGTGATTTACCTTTTCTTTGATCGCCTGCGTGGCCAGCGTGCGGATATTTCGGCAGGGAAGACGACGCAATGAGTTTATCTGGGCCCTTCGTTGTTCGGCCTGTCGCCACGACGCTGATCTGGCTGGGGGTGGTTCTGGCTGGTTTGTTGGCACATAGTCTTTTGCCTATCGCGCCATTGCCGCAAATTGACGTACCGTCGATTTCAGTGCGTGCTGATATGCCTGGAGCCAGTCCTGAAGTGATGGCCGCCACTGTGGCCACGCCGCTGGAACGTTCCTTAGGCACGATTGCTGGCTTAACCGAAATGACCTCACGCAGTACGACAGGCCAAACGCGCATCACGCTACAGTTCGATTTGAGTCGTGACATCAATCGCGCTGCGACCGATGTGCAAGGCGCGATCAACGCGGCGCGTGCAATGATGCCAAGCGGATTGCGTAACAATCCCTCTTACAAAAAAGCCAATCCCTCAGCCGCGCCGATCATGACGCTTGCGTTGACCTCGGCAAGCTTGTCTCAGGGGCAGTTGTATGACATCGCGTCGACGATCGTGCAGCAAAAGCTATCCCAAGTGCAGGGGGTCGGTGAGGTTCAAATCGGCGGCAGCTCATTGCCTGCAGTCAGAATTGATCTTGATCCAGAAAAGCTGACGCAATATGGCGTCTCGCTTGAAGCGGTGCGCACAGCCATTGCAGCGGCAAATTCCACGCGACCCAAGGGCTTTCTAGAAAACGATACGTTGCGCTGGCAAATAGTATCCAATGACCAACTTTGGAAGGCGGCAGATTATCGCCCGCTGATTGTTGCCTGGCGAAACGGTGCAGCGGTGCGCCTGTCGGATGTCGCACAAGTCGAAGACTCAGTTGAAGACACCTTCAATGTTGGATATTTCAATGCACAGCAGGCGATCTTAGTGCTGGTGCGCAGTGAGGCAAAGGCCAACATTATTGAGACGGTTGACCAGATCCGTACTGACTTGCCTGTGATGCGTGCGATGTTGCCGGCCGATGTCACACTCGATGTGGCGCAGGACCGCACCCCGTCGATTCGAGCCTCCGTGCGCGAAGCAGAGAATACGCTTGTCATTGCGATTGGTCTGGTGATGCTGGTCGTGCTGTTGTTTCTGCGGAACTGGCGAGCTGCCCTCATCCCGACTGTTGCCGTACCCGTGTCGTTGATTGGAACGTTTGGTGTGATGTATTTGGCGGGCTACTCGTTAAACACCATGTCCCTGATGGCCTTGATTGTGGCCACGGGGTTTGTGGTGGACGATGCGATCGTCGTACTTGAAAACATCATGCGTCACATTGAGCGTGGAGAGTCCGTCAAGCGCGCTGCACTTCGTGGTACGCGGGAAGTTGGCTTCACTGTGTTGTCGATGAGCATTTCCCTCATTGCTGTGTTTATTCCAATTCTGTTGATGGGTGGACTGCCAGGACGTTTATTCCGAGAGTTCGCGGTGACCTTGTCGGTAGCGATTGTGATTTCGATGCTTGTCTCGCTCACGTTGACGCCAATGATGGCCGCTCGTATGTTGCGCCAACAAGAGAAAGCAGGTACACCGGATCGCAAACCTGGTCTTATTGGACGGATGCTCGACGCTGCACTGAATTCCGTCGTCAGGGCATATTCTTTGTCGCTCGATTGGGCGCTACGTCACGGTCGGATCATGATGCTGCTTCTAGCTGCGACAATTGGATTGAATTTTTATTTATATAGCGTCGTACCGAAAGGATTTTTCCCGCAACAGGATACGGGGATGATGCTAGGATTTTTTTCGACAGATGAGGGGACATCTTTTGAGTCGATGAAGCCTAAGTTAGATCGGTTCCGACAAATTTTGTTGCGAGATCCCGCGATCAGCACCGTGACGGCATACGCTAACGGACGTGGCGGGAGTAACTTTAGCTTCTTGGCTGTGCAATTAAAGCCCTTCGACGAGCGTAAGGTTTCCGTGCGCGAAGTGATCAACCGGTTACGACCGCAACTCGGGGGAAATCCTGGTGCCCGGCTTTTTCTAGTGCCTCAGCAGGACATTCGAATTGGTGGTCGTCAGAGTAGTTCTCAATACCAGTTCACCTTGATGGCGAGTGAACTGGCTGACTTGAAAGAGTGGTTACCAAAAGTTCAAGAGGCTTTGGCTAAACTGCCCGAACTCGTCGATGTGGATACCGATGTCGAGGACCGCGGGCGACAAGTCTCTGTTTTAGTGGATAGAGATGCGGCGCAACGACTTGGCGTGTCGATGGCCGCTATCTCGGCGGTGCTCAATAACTCGTTTAGCCAACGGCAGATCTCGGTGATGTATGGCTCTCGCAATCAATATCGGGTGGTCATGGGTGTTGCGCCGCGATTTGCACAGGATCCTGAATCCTTAAATGATGTGTATGTGTTGAGTCAGACCGGTCAGCGTGTACCGTTCTCCGCGTTCGCGAAGTTTGAGGTGAGCAATGCGCCCTTGAGTGTGCGCCATCAGGGCTTGCTTGCGGCCGACACTATCTCGTTTGATCTGGCGTCAGATGTTGCGCTTGGGCAGGCAACGGCAGCGATTGAACGCGCAGTGGCGGAAATTAACTTGCCTAGTGATCGTATACAAGCGGGCTTTCAGGGGACTGCCAAGGCGTTGCAAAGTGCTTTATCCAATCAGCCTTGGTTGATTTTGGCTGCGTTAGTGACGATGTATATCGTTCTGGGTATGTTGTATGAAAGTACGATTCATCCCTTAACAATTTTATCGACGTTGCCATCGGCTGGCGTCGGCGCTTTGTTGGCTTTATTGGTGCTTAAAACGGAGTTCACGCTGATTGCGCTCATCGGTGTGTTTCTACTTATTGGGATTGTGAAGAAAAACGCCATCATGATGGTGGACTTTGCCTTGGATGCGCAACGTAGACTTGGGCTGTCACCGCGAGAGGCGATCCACCAAGCCTGTCTTACCCGGTTTCGCCCGATTCTCATGACGACGGCTGCTGCTATCTTTGGTGCGATGCCTTTGGTCTTTGCTTCCGGGGCGGGTGTGGAGTTGCGCAAGCCTTTGGGCATTACGATTCTCGGTGGCTTGCTCGTCAGTCAGTTGCTCACGCTTTACACTACGCCTGTGGTTTATCTTTATCTGGATCGTTTCCGGCTCTGGATGCTTAAGCGGCCTTGGGCGAAGCGTCCGGAAGCAGTCGACGCGGTTGCGCCGACCGCGTCCGCCCCACCTGGGTTACCTCACCTATGATGAATCGTTTCTTGTCCTTGCGCGTTGTTAACGTTTGGCGGTGTGTGCGCTTGAGCGTTGCACTGAGCGGGCTACTAGGTTTGAGTGCGTGTATGGTCGGACCAGATTACGTCAGACCCACCATGGATGTCGGGGTACAGTTCAAGGAGTCGCCTGGGTGGAAGCTTGCGCAACCGGCCCTAGCGAGTGCGTCGCGTGAGCCTTGGTGGTTGATGTATCGCGATCCAACGCTGACCGAATTGATGCAAGTGCTAAATGTTTCGAACCAGAATATCGCTTTAGCGGAAGCGCGTTTTCGTCAAGCCGTTGCGGTCACGCAAGGTGCACGCGCACCGTTGCTTCCAACGCTGACAGCCACTGGAAGCGGTACGCGCTCGGGTGCGGTGGCTTCTACTTCAGCGTCAAGCGCAAGCGTGATAAGCAACTCTTATGGAGTCGGTGCGCAAGCGGTGTGGCAGTTAGATATCTGGGGTAGCGTGCGCCGAAACATTGAATCGACCGATGCCAGTCAGCTTGCCTTGGCGGCTGATGTATCGGGTGCCCGGTTGACTGCTCAGACGGCATTGGCTCTGGCATATTTGCAGGTGCGCGTTCTTGATGAGCAACGCAGATTACTGACTGCGACGGTTGATGCCTATCAGCGCGCGCTCAAGCTCACGCAAAATCGTTATAACGCTGGAATTTCCGGGCAAGGCGATGTGTCGGTCGCGCGCACTCAGTTAGAAAGCACGCGTGCACAGCTGATTGACCTTGAGCAGCAACGAGCAATTTTCGAAAACGCTGTGGCCGTGTTGCTTGGACGTGCGCCGTCAAGCTTTGCAATTAAAGCGGAAAAGATCCCGCTGGTGCCTCCAGTCGTACCTGTCGGTTTGCCTTCAGAGTTACTCGAACGTCGCCCTGACGTGGCGGCTGCAGAAAGACGCACAGCTGCAGCGAATGCGCAGATCGGTGTCGCGACGGCTGCGTGGTTTCCTAACCTTACCTTGAATGCGAATGCAGGCTATCGTAGTAATGACTTCACGCAATGGTTTACTGCACCTGCTCAGTTTTGGGCGCTTGGGCCTCAGCTCGCCGCATTGATTTTTGATGGGGGAGCGCGCCAGGCACAGATCAATCAATCCCGCGCACAGTTTGATGCGCAAGTAGCGATCTATCGACAAACTGTGTTGACTGCCTTGCAGGAAGTTGAGAATGCGATGGTCCAGATGCGTGTGTTTGAGCAAGAAGAGGCCGTGCAGCGGTTGGCTGTACAGGCCGCTCAGCAGTCGTTGCGTCTAGCGCGCAATCAGTATGACCAAGGCTTGATTGATTATTTAAGTGTGGCGGTGCTGGAGACAACAGCGCTGAACAATGAACGTACCTACATTACCTTAGTTGGTAATCGTTTCGCTGCAAGTGTTCGTTTAGTTGCGTCACTAGGTGGTGGATGGTCGGCTGAAGATCTTAAACGCTTGGATGACTCAGGTAATCCAACGACGCAGCCCAGCAAAGCCGTGCCCACCAACTGATTGAGCTTGCACAAGCGTATCGGCGGATTGCCCGCCGAGCGCGTACACAGGCAGACCCGCTTGCTGATTGAGTCGTGCGAACTCGTCCCAGCCGATCCCGGGGTTGCCTGGGTGGGATGCCGTGGGCAGCACGGACCCGAGCACCGCAAAATCAGCCTCTAGTCTGCGCGCGTGCTGCAGTTCAGGCAGGTTGTGTGTTGAGACGCCGACCAGATGTCCTGAGGGCATCTCTGGGCGCACGCTCAGTGATTGGGCATCGGTTGCCCGTAAGTGCACCCCGTCGCCCTGTGTCCACCACGCAGCAGGATGCACGCTATTGACCAACATACGAGCGCCTGCGGCGTGACACTGCGCGAGCACTTCTTCAAAAGCGTGTTTCAGGCTGGCGCTTGCTGGACCATCGGGCCAGCCGGGTTCGCGCCATTGCAGTAGTCTGACCCCCTCTTGCAAGCCTTGTGTCAAACGTTGTTTGAACGCGGCCAGGCCTTGCGGGGATCCCGCACTTGAAATCGCATAGACCTCGGGCAAGTGCAGCCAGCGCAGTGGCGGGTAGGTGGCCGGCAACAGTTTTGGTACGTCGAGCGCATCGCTCAAAGGCACCCAGCGCAGAAGCTGTCCTTCCAGTCCCTGCGGCTCACCGTCCCACCCTGTTACGCGACAGAAGGCGAGCCGGACAGTCGTGGTGGGGTACGCGTGTACGTAGGTCACCCAAGGTGTGGCGGTGTGTATGTGTATGCCGAGCTCTTCACGCAGTTCACGCGCCAAGGCTTGCATGACCGATTCGCCTGGCTCGAGTTTGCCGCCTGGCAGTTCCCACCATCCGGGCCAAGGTTTATCTGCAGGACGACTGCCTAACAGCACAGTGCCATCGG
>JBILHV010000387.1:0-2547 GCA_044350305.1 Burkholderiaceae bacterium | reverse complement strand
CAGTGAACTGCGTCTTGATATTTTTTTCGTTGAACTCGCGCATGCGGTTTAGCACCAAACGCATGATGTTTGTATTGAGGCCGCCGCAAAGTCCTTTGTCGGTTGAAATCACAACAATTCCCACCGCCTTGAGCGCACTGCGCTCAATCAGGAAAGGATGCGTATATTCAGGATTGGCTTCCATCAAGTGGCTAGCAATCTCGTAGACTTTGGTAGCATAAGGACGGCCAGCACGCATCCTTTCCTGCGCTTTACGCATTTTGGAGGCGGCCACCATTTCCATAGCCTTGGTGATCTTGCGCGTGTTTTGCACGCTCTTGATCTTGGTTCGAATTTCCTTAATTCCTGCCATTTCGCTTCCTGTGTCAGACCTGTTCTCAGGTTTCAGACCATCTGCTTTGTAGCGGATCAGGCTCGCACCCGATCCGCGTTATAGCGGGTTGCTTAGAACGTACCGTGCTTCTTGAACTCAACCAATGCTTTGACTAATTCTGCTTCGTCATCTTTGGAGAGTTCTTTGCTGCTTTCGATGCGCTCGATCATGCCAGCGTGCTTGGACTTGAGATAGTCTTTAATGCCTTTCTCAAATGGCAATACGCTCGCCACTTCAACATCATCCAAGTAGCCGTTGTTCACAGCAAACAGGATCACACCTAATTCCCACACTTGCAACGGCTGGTACTGAGGCTGCTTGAGCAGCTCAACCACGCGCTTGCCGCGCTCGAGCTGACGGCGAGTCGCATCGTCCAAGTCAGAAGCGAACTGCGCAAACGCAGCCAGTTCACGATACTGTGCCAAGTCGGTACGAATACCACCAGAAAGTTTTTTAATGATCTTGGTTTGTGCGGCACCACCCACTCGCGACACCGAGACACCTGCGTTAATTGCAGGACGCACACCGGCGTTAAACAAGTCGGTCTCAAGGAAGATCTGACCGTCGGTGATCGAAATCACGTTGGTTGGAACGAAGGCAGAGACGTCGCCCGCCTGTGTTTCGATGATCGGCAATGCTGTTAAAGAACCTGTCTTGCCTTTCACTGCACCGTTTGTGAATTTCTCAACGTAGGCTTCGTTCACGCGCGCAGCACGCTCGAGCAAACGCGAATGGAGATAGAACACGTCACCAGGGTAAGCTTCACGACCTGGTGGACGACGCAAGAGCAAAGACACTTGACGGTAAGCAATCGCTTGTTTGGTCAAGTCATCGTACACAATCAGAGCGTCTTCGCCGCGGTCGCGGAAGTATTCACCCATTGTGCAGCCAGCGTACGCTGATAAGTACTGCATCGCAGCCGAGTCAGAGGCAGCGGCAGCAACGATGATGGTGTATTCCATCGCGCCAAACTCTTCGAGTTTGCGCAACACGTTGTTGATTGTCGACGCTTTTTGGCCAATCGCGACATAGACGCACTTCACGCCCTTGCCCTTTTGGTTAATGATGGCATCCACAGCCACAGCGGTTTTACCTGTCTGGCGGTCACCAATGATCAGCTCGCGCTGACCACGACCAACTGGAACCATCGAGTCAATCGATTTCAAGCCAGTTTGCAGTGGTTGTGACACGGACTGACGGGCAATCACGCCGGGTGCAACTTTTTCAATAATGTCAGTTTGCTTGGCGTTGATTGGGCCCTTGCCATCAATGGGCACACCCAGTGCGTTGACCACGCGACCAAGTAGCTCGGGGCCGACTGGCACTTCAAGAATGCGACCCGTCGCTTTGACTGGATCACCTTCGGAAACGCCCGTGTAATCACCCAAAATAACGGCGCCCACTGAGTCGCGCTCAAGGTTCAGTGCCAGACCGAACACGTTATCGGGAAACTCAAGCATTTCGCCTTGCATCACGTCAGACAAACCGTGAATGCGTGTGATGCCGTCGGTCACAGAAACAACTGTGCCTTGCGTACGAATATCGGACGACGTACCCAGCCCCGCGATGCGGTTTTTGAGTAGTTCGCTAATCTCTGACGGATTGAGTTGCATGTTCAGACTCCTGGAATCTTGTAGATTGGCGCTATGCCACCAACGTGCCGCGCATGCGGACCAACTGGGCTTGCACGGATGTATCGAGCACGTGATCACCCACCTGAACGCGGACACCGCCGATCAGAGAAGCGTCAGTTTTCACGTGCGGCTTTAATTTGACTCCGAACTTAGGTTCGAGCAGCTTGACGAGCTCGGCAACTTGCGGTTCAGACATCGGGAATGCACTGGTAATATTTGCTTGTGCAACGCCCTCTGCCTTGTCTTTCAGTGCATGAAACTGTGCTGCAACGAAAGGCAGCAAGGTGAGGCGGTCGTTTGTGACCAGCAACGTCACAAAACTTTGCATGGCAACAGAAGCCCCGGGCTTGACGAGCCCAAGAAATATGCTGGTGCGTTGCGCATCTTCAAGCCGAGGGTCTGCCATCGCAACACGCACATCTTCGATCGCTGCGATATCAGCTAGCTGTTGCACCTGCTCCGCCCAAGCCTGAAGACCGGCCTTATCCTGCTTCGCGACAGCAAATAGCGCTTCTGCGTAAGGCCGAGCAACAGTTGAAA
>JBILHV010000386.1:0-2548 GCA_044350305.1 Burkholderiaceae bacterium | reverse complement strand
AATGCACGTAGGCGTAGCCAAGTAAGAGCTCCGCTTGAAAAAAAACCATGCAGACACTCCAGACCGATGATGAGCCCCCGAACCAAGGGAGAATCATTTTGGCAACAATCGGTTGGATCTGAAAAAGTAGAAAGGCTGACAGAAAAACGGTGCCGGCAAAAATTAACATGCTTCGCGCATCCCTATATATTTTTAGAGTGAGTTTTGGGAAGAAACAGTATTTCTATTTTTGGCTGTCTGTGGATAGCTCGGGCTTGAGGTCTTTATACCCGTCCCAACCACCACCCAGCGCCTTAACGAGTGCGATATTAGCTAAAAACTGCCCGCCATGCATCTGCCACTTAATGCGTTGCGCAGTGAGTTGGTTTTGCTGAATAAGGGCTAAAGTTTGTGCAGTATCTAGGCCTTCGCGGTAGCGAATCGCACTGATTTGATAGGCTTTGTTGAGGTTGCGTACAGCCTCATCTTGCTTGCTGCGTGCGCGATCAAGTTGTTGCACACTGCTCATCGCGTCTTGAGTTTCCTGGATGGCAACGGTAACCGTTTGACGATAGCTCGCGGTAGTCGCTCGATAGCCCGCCTGTGCGAAGCGATAATTAGCGCTCGTGCGGCCACCATCAAACAGTGTTTGAGTAGCCGTCACACCAATCGACCAAACGATTGATGGCACGCTGAGCAACGTCGCGATATTTGTTGAGTCTGCACCAAAAAATGTCGGCGCGATCAGCAGAGAGGGAAAAAATGCAGCTTTTGCGACGCCGATCTGGGCATTGGCTGCTGCCATGGCGCGTTCGGCTGCGGCAACATCCGGACGTCGCTCAAGGAGCGTTGAGGGCAGACTAACAGGAAATGCTGGCGGGCGATCTGGTAGGCGACCAGGCGCAATGGAAAATAAAGCGGCCGGAGTCCCGGTGAGTGTTGCGATCAAGTTCTCTTGCACATTGCGTAATGATTGAAGTATTTCAAGCTGTGCGCCGCTAGATTCACTCAATGCGGTTTGTTGTGAGAGTTCGGTTCGGCCCGCTGCGCCTAAGTCATAGCGCTTTTGAATCAGACCCAATAGCTTTTTTTGTATGGCGACGATGCTGGTGAGTACGCGAATTTCTTCGTCGTATTGTCTAAGCAAAAAGTATGCGCTAGCCAATTGCGCTGTCAGTAAGAGTCGAACGTTTTCGGTATCGGCCGCAGCCTGCGCAGCGATGTTGTTGGCCGCCTCGACGTCACGCCGAACTTTGCCAAGCCAGTCTATCTCGTAGGTCATGATAGCCACTGGGCGAAAATCATTTTGTATCGTGGAGGAGTTAACGCTCGTGTATGTGGTGGTGGGTCTGTTTTCTGAAGTGCGCACGCGTGTCCCCGTCGCACCGAGACTTAGACTTGGAAGCAGCGACGCGCCACGCGCCTCGCTCTGCGCAATCGCCTGATCCAACCGGGCTAATGACGTTTGTAGTGTGTTGTTGCTCGCAAGACACTTATCAATCAGCTCATCGAGCGTTTTGTCATTGAACGACTTCCACCACTTGTCTTTAGGCGCATCGTCTGCAGGGCTTGCAGGCTTCCACAGTGAGGGGTTGGCACCTGGCAGACTCTTCCAGTCTTGGGGGAGCTCAATCTCTGGTCGTTTGTAATCTGGACCAATAGGAGAGCAGCCGGCACAAGCCAGCGCAATCAGACTGAGAGCAAGTGTGCTTCTCATGAGCCGCGTCGGGGTGGCGGAGTGACGGGTTTGGCGACTTGCACGATGACTCGCTGCCCGTCTAAGACAGAGTCAAGAGGGTTCAGAATGAGCCAGTCTTCTTTGGTCAAGCCGCTGCGGACCTCTACTTGCATCCCAAAATCGATGCCAAGCGTTACCTTTTTTCTTGTCACGATGTCATCTTTGACCCTGGCGACGTAGGGGCCGCCCGCACCAAAAATGAGAGTGTTCGTGGGGATGATCAAATTATTACCAGGAATCATTTTGAAAGCGATTTCAACGTAAGTGCCTGGCATCAAGGCATCGTTGGCGTTGTCAATTTCAACGTCGACCTGCAACGTACGAGTTTGCATGTCAATCGCTCCGGCCGTTCGGGCGATGCGACCCTCAACGACTTTGTCGGGAGCGCTAGGTTGATAAACGTCGACTCTGTCGCCCACTTTAATTTGCGACGCACGATCTTGTGGCAAATAGGCATAGACATGTAGTTTGTCTACGCGAGCCATTGCGAACATCGCTTGCGCGGTACCGACGTTACCAGAGTTGACGAGGTCACCTGTGTTGACGTTGCGCTTGATAACGCGACCGCTAAAAGGCGCGACGACAGTACCGAAATCTTGTAGTTGCTTGAGTCGTTTCAGTACCGCTTCGCTTTGTCGATAGAGTGCTGTTTTTTCATCAAGCTCTTGCTGGGACACGGCATCTTGTGCACGCAATTTTCTCCAACGCTCGTAGGCCGTTTTTGCAAGCTGAAAGTTTGCGGTGGCCTCATCAACTTGCCGGTTGATTTCTGGGATGTCTAGAATGGCAAGCGTTTCACCTTGTTTAACATTTTCACCGATATCTTTGCGC
>JBILHV010000385.1:0-2551 GCA_044350305.1 Burkholderiaceae bacterium | reverse complement strand
GATGTGGGACACGTGGGCGAGTTTCAAACAAATACGATCAAGGAAGAATGATGAGTGTAACGCTAGTAGATGTGCGTGCGGCGCTAGAGCAACTAGTTGATGCCAATACAGGGCAATCTATTTCAGCCTTAGTCAAAGACACGCAGATTCAGATCGCGGGCGCACGCGTCAGTGTTCAGGTAGTCTTAGGTTATTACCCGGCTGAGGGAACCCTGCAAGAGATTCAATTGCGCGTGGTGGGTGCGCTCAAGGCGTTAGGCGTGCCTGATCCCGATGTGCTGGTGTCGGTCAGTGTCGTGCCCCACGCCATACAAGGTGGGGTGCAGCGGGTCCCTGGGGTGCGCAACATTATTGCCGTCGCCTCGGGCAAGGGTGGTGTGGGAAAAAGTACGACTGCAGTGAACCTTGCCTTGGCATTGAAAGCTGCCGGCGCACGCGTTGGATTGCTCGACGCTGATATTTACGGTCCGAGTGTACCGATCTTGCTTGGCGTGTCGCAGCGACCCGAGAGCTCGGATGGCAAGAGCATGACCCCGGTCATCGGTCACGGACTACAGACTAATTCCATCGGCTTCATGCTCAGCGAAGACTCGCCTGCGATTTGGCGAGGCCCAATGGTCACCCAGGCGCTTGAACAGTTGTTGCGTGCGACGAATTGGGATGACTTGGATTATCTCGTGATCGATATGCCGCCTGGAACGGGTGACATCGCGCTGACGCTATCGCAAAAAGTCCCCGTCGTGGGGGCAGTGATTGTCACAACGCCCCAGGATCTGGCGCTTTTAGACGCCCGTAAAGGGTTGAAGATGTTTGAAAAGGTTAACGTGCCGGTTCTGGGCATTGTTGAAAACATGGCCATTCATATCTGCAGCAAGTGTGGCCATGCTGAACATATCTTCGGCGAGGGTGGCGCGCAGCGCATGTCGCAGGATTACAACGTTCCCTGCTTGGGCAGCTTGCCTCTATCGATGGCGATCCGTGAGCGCGCGGATGGTGGTTGCCCGACAGTAGTGTCTGAACCCCAAAGCGATGCGGGACGGATCTACCGTCAGATAGCCGATAAGTTAGCTGCAAAAATTGCCATACTCCCGAAGGATTTGAGTGAGAAGTTTGGGGTGATTTCGGTCAAGCGAACCTAATTGTTAGCCGTTTGGGGCTTACCCTCACCATCCGTAACGGGACGGGGGTAAAATCCGCGCTCTCGACTTTCAATTTTGAGGCGTTCGGTCATGAGTATAAAAAGCGACAACTGGATCCGCCGCGTGGCGCAGTCAGAGGGCATGATCGAGCCCTTTGAGCCTGGTCAGGTTCGCTCGAACGAGTCAGGCCGCATCGTCAGCTATGGCACGAGTAGCTACGGCTACGACGTACGCTGTGCCGACGAATTCAAAATCTTTACCAATATCAACTCGACGATCGTTGACCCGAAGAACTTCGACGAGAAGTCATTCGTAGATTTCAAAGGCAATATCTGCATCATTCCACCGAACTCATTTGCCTTGGCGCGTACCGTTGAGTATTTCCGGATTCCTCGCAGTGTATTGACCATTTGTCTTGGCAAGAGCACTTACGCGCGCTGTGGAATCATCGTGAACGTTACGCCGCTCGAACCTGAGTGGGAAGGGCATGTGACGTTAGAGTTCTCAAATACAACTCCGTTGCCCGCCAAGATTTATGCGGGCGAAGGTTGTGCGCAAATGCTCTTCTTCGAAAGCGACGAGGTGTGTTCGACATCCTACAAAGACCGTGGCGGCAAGTATCAGGGCCAGCGCGGCGTCACGTTGCCACGTACCTAGTACTCGATTCTCATTCACCGTTGGTTCACTTGCGGAGCTGTTCGCATGAAATTTCGCTTTCCAATTTTCATTATCGATGAAGACTACCGATCTGAGAATGCCTCAGGTCTTGGGGTCCGTGCGTTAGCGTCCGCAATTGAAGCGGAGGGGATGGAAGTCATCGGTGTGACGAGCTACGGCGATTTGAGTTCCTTCGCCCAACAACAAAGCCGCGCCAGTGCTTTTATTTTGTCGATCGATGATGAAGAGTTTGATGTGGATTCTCCGGAAGATGTGGCTGGAGCCATCAAAAATCTCCGTACCTTCATCGGCGAATTGCGATTCCGTAATGCCGATATTCCCATTTACCTGTACGGCGAAACACGCACGTCCGAGCACATTCCCAATGACATTTTGCGCGAGTTGCATGGCTTCATTCATATGTTTGAAGACACGCCTGAGTTTGTGGCCCGTCACATCATCCGTGAGGCGCGCAGCTATATAGATAGTTTGGCGCCACCCTTCTTTCGCGAGCTTGTTAAGTATGCGCAGGATGGCTCCTATTCGTGGCACTGTCCCGGACACTCGGGCGGCGTGGCATTCTTAAAGAGCCCGGTCGGTCAAATGTTTCACCAATTCTTTGGTGAAAACATGCTGCGTGCTGACGTTTGTAATGCCGTGGATGAGCTTGGTCAGCTACTAGATCATACGGGGCCGATTGCAGAATCTGAACTGAATGCGGCACGCATCTTCCACGCGGATCATTGCTATTTTGT
>JBILHV010000384.1:0-2554 GCA_044350305.1 Burkholderiaceae bacterium | reverse complement strand
CCGAGGCTCTCCAGCGTTGGTGTGCCTTTAAATACCCCCAGCAGATTATCGTTCGTCGCAGCAAGAACACGCAGCTTGCCTGACGAGACTAAACCCTCCACAGACGAGGGTGAGGTAACCAACATGGCAATTTGTCCGCCAAGAAGGTCTGTGGTCGCGGGGCCTGCACCTTTATACGGGATGTGCGTGAGTTTGATATTTTCTTGTGTCGCTAAGCGAGCTGTGGTTAAGTGCGACAGGGTGCCGTTGCCGGGGGTGGCAAAGTTCACAACGTCGGGACGCTTACGTGCATCGACGATGTAGTCCTTCATCGACTTGTAGGGGCTGTCCGCACGCACGACAAAGACCACTGGCGCGCTCGTCAGTTGTGACAGTGGTTCAAAATCCTTCTGCGGGACGAAGCCTGCGTTGGGATAGAGCGCGGGGTTCACACCGATAATGCTGGTCTGTGAGGTCAAGATGGTGTAGCCATCAGGCTTTGCTTTTGCGACGGAGGAGGTGCCCAAGTTGCCACCTGCCCCACCACGATTTTCGACCACGACCGGCTGCCCAACAATGCCTGTAAGCTCAGCGGCTAAGAGTCGAGAAATTTTGTCATTCCCGCCGCCCGGAGGAAAGGGCGACACAATGGTGATCGCTTGTTTGGGGAAGTCAGCCAGAGGTTGTAGTGACTGGGCAGCGCTCTGTGCCGAAAGCAATGACATGCTTGACACTAGTGTTGCTGTCGCAGCCAGACTCGCGATACGTGAAAGGTGTCGTAGGTTCATAGGGTGTCCTGATGTTGTTGTGTTGTTGAACGACGATAGGGTAACTGCTTTGACGACAAGGTTCTTTTACGACAAGGTTTCTAGTGCCTGCGTTAAATCGGCGATCAGATCTTCCGTATCTTCGAGCCCAATATGTATGCGCACGACAGCGCCGCGTTGGCGCCAGTCTGTTAGGACACGGGTTCCAGCTAAATCGGTTGGCATCACCAAGCTTTCGAACCCACCCCACGACGCGCCAAGTCCAAATAAACCAAGCGCATCGATCACGCCTTCGGCTTGGCTTTGGGAATACTGTTTCTTGAGCTCAAACGAGATCAGCCCGTTCATGCCGTGGCAATGTTTCTTCCAGAGCGCATGACCTGGGTCATCCGGCAACGCTGGACAAAAAACATGAGCAATTTCTGGACGGGTCTGCAACCACTGTGCAACACGCAGCGCGCTAGCCCCATGCGCCTGTAAACGTATCGGCATCGAACGCACGCCCCGCAGTGCCATGAAGGCATCGTCTGCCCCGACAGTTTGGCCAAAGCCGTAGGTGGCCTTTTGCAGGGCAGGCCAGGCGCGCTCGTTCGCAACGGAGGCACCCATCATCAAGTCTGAGTGTCCACCGATGTATTTCGTAATTGCGGTGATGGAGATATCGGCCCCGAGCGCAAGGGGCTGATACAGCCAACCGGAGCCCCAGGTATTGTCCGCGATCACCCAGAGGTTGTGCTTTTTTGCGATAGCACTGACAAGCGGTAAGTCCAGCATGTCGTAGGTGATGGTGCCTGGGCACTCTACATATAAGATCTTTGTATTGGGTTGAATGAGGGCTTCGATGCCGCTGCCATCCGGGGGATAAAAGGTGTGCGTGATGCCGAGGTCTGTGAGCTGGTGCTTGCAGAAATTGCGCACGGGTTCGTACGAGGCGTCGCTTAAGAGAATATGGTCGCCAGGTTTTAAGAACGCTAGCAGTGTGACGGCGATTGCGGCTTGGCCTGTTGGAAACAAGAACCCGCGATGGCCGGCTTCGAGTTCAACAACGGCATCCTCTAACGCAAAGGTCGAGTCGGTGCCACGCGCGCCATAAGACGGCAGGCGTTCGGTCTCTCGACGTTTACGGGTATCGCGCCACGCCTCGACCGTCTCAAACACATAAGTGCTTGCACGGGACACGGGTGCGTTGACCCAACCGCTGTGGTTTCGCCCCGTGCGCAGCAGACGTGTGTTGCGGTTCTTTGAGTCCGACATGTTTAAACATCCCTTGGTAGAAGATGTCTAAACCTTATCACGAAGAGGGTTGTTGCGGATGCCGTGCCAGTGAATGCACGGCACCCGCGGTATCGGGATTAACCCGATTGGTTGTTACCATGGCCGTGTGGGCCAGAGCGAGGCGCTGGGAGCGTGATGCCTTTTTCTTTCGCGCGTTTTTCCATTTCCGCACGGTTAGCCGTCTTCAGCTGTTGACGTTCCTCTGGCGATTTTGCGGCACGCATCTTTTCCTTCATTGCTTGCCGCTCTTGCTCGGTCATGAGTTCTCGCACGGCTGCGTGACGGTCACTGCCACACGCTTTGGCCTGTTTGCCGCCTTCGCCTTGCATGCCTTGTCCCATCCCCTGATGCATGCCGTGACCTTTTCCACCGTGGCCTTGGCACTGAGGTTGTGAGGCTGCTGGGGCCTGGGGGTTAGACGGAGTGGGGCTAGTCTGTGCGTGCGCGGTCACCATCACCAGGCCAAAACCAACGGTGGCCATCAGGCGAGCTGCGAATTTACGTGGTGTGTTCATGTTGTATTCCCATTGAAG
>JBILHV010000383.1:0-2558 GCA_044350305.1 Burkholderiaceae bacterium | reverse complement strand
TAGCGCCCAAAGTACTTATCGACAAAGTGTTTACACAGTTAAAGGCCCGCGGGTATGCGGGGCTTGAGCTTGTGCTCGAACCAGGACGCTCGCTTGTGGGTAACGCAGGAGTCTTGCTCACGACGGTACAGTATCTGAAACACGCTGACGCGCGCAACTTTGCAATTGTCGATGCCGCGATGAATGATTTGATGCGACCCGCGCTGTACGAAGCTTGGCATGGAGTGTTGCCTGTCACGCCACGTAACGATTCAAGCGCGCTCTACGACGTGGTCGGCCCTGTTTGTGAAAGCGCCGATTGGCTAGCTCGGGCGCGGCAACTGGCTTTGCACGAAGGCGATATCCTCGCAATTGAGTCTGCTGGAGCCTACGGCTTTGTGATGGCAGGCAACTACAACAGCCGTCCACGCGCAGCCGAAGTAATGGTCGATGGCGATAAGTATTACGTTGTGCGCCAACGCGAAACGCTTGCTGATTTAATTCGAGGCGAAAGCTTCTTGCCATGAGTGTATGGCGGATCGCCCTGCGACTTAACGCGATCGTAGATAGGCGATCAACATTGGAAGCGTGAGCGACAGACCTGCCACAACAACGAGGACGATGCCCGCCAGCGAAGACAGTGTGGGCATCTGTCCAAACAGCAACTCACCGTAGATCACCGCAAGCACCAACTGGAGGTAGTTAAGTGGCGCGAGGTTCGAGGCTGGAACGTATTTATACGCATAGATCAACGCGTACTGACCCAGCCCTCCAACCACGCTCATCAACAAAATCCACGCCCAGTCTGTCGGCGTTGGCCACAGCGTCGGCCAAAAAATTAAAGTGGTGACGGCACCAATACACCAGCACGTGCTGGCGGCATACACAAAAATTTGTTCGCTGTAAACGCGGTGCGAAAGCTTACGTGTATAAATTTGAACGAGCGCGAAACTCACGGCTGAGGTGAGCAGCAACGCGGTTCCGATTAAAGAGATTTCCCCGCTCCCAGGCTTCACAATGAACAGCATGCCAACCATGCCCGCAGCAAGCGCCAGATATTGTTTAAGGCCTACTTTCTCGCCGAGCATCATCGGAGCAAAGATCAGGACGATGAGCGGTGACACAAAATAAATCGCTGTTGCCTCAGCAAGCGGCATGTACTGAAGACTAGGCATAAAGGCCGTGCCAGACACCCCAAGCAAGACTCCACGCAACAGTAAAAGATTACGTTCGGGGGGTGCCACCCGCAGGCTGTAACCTCTTATCAATAGTGCGCTAAACGCGAGCACTATGATCACCGTATAGCGTGAAAAATTCACGAGCGGAGCCGAATAAACATGCACAAGGCCTTTTGCTAACGCATCGAGCGTGGCAAACATCGTGATCGAAAACAAAAAGAAACCGCATCCTTTTAACCACTGTAACGGTTGAGGGGTTAAAAGTACTGATTGCGCGGCTGGAGGTGAGGTCATGCGGCTTTAATCTTTGAGGCTCGATACAGCGGCCATACGGTCAGCGCACACAGCACCCCAACTAGGCCTAGCACGCCGTAACTCGATCCGTAGCTGCCTAACGCCCCGGCCAACAAACCAAACATGGGAGGACCGATCATCACACCGAGAAATGTGATGCACAGCGTGCCGCCAGTCGCAAGGCTCGCTTGCCCAATCGGTGCTTGACGCGCAATTTCTGCTAAAAACACACCGTTCCAGCCAATCGCAGACGAACCAAAAATCGCAAGGATTGGAAAGAGCAACCAAGGCGAGGACTCAGGAGTGAGCAAAGCAGTCCCGACACAGCCGATGGTAAGAAGGCCTGCGATCACAATCAACATCATGCTCGCGCCGAGCCAGCGGTCGGCTATGTAGCCCCACAGCATCCGCCCGGCTACACCACCTCCTTGGGCAACGGTCAGTGCGCCCCCCGCAGCGATTAGGCTCCAGCCGAGGTCTTCATATAAAAAGGTCACAAGATAACCCGTCAGCGACATCTGACTGATCGCAAACAAGAGCGACATGATCGACAGGCTGCGTAGGTTGCGGTGCTGAAAAATAAGCTTAAGTGGCGAAACAACACTTGCTGCAAATGAAGGCTTGACGCTTGCGTCCCGATCGTCATCAAGGCTGTTGCGTAGCGGTTGGACGGCCCAGGCACAGAGCGCGCACGCCACGCCTGCGCAGAGGAATGCCGCCTGCCAACCAATCAGACTATTGAGCGTGGGCACAAGCGCGCCAGCGATAATACCGCCAAGTGGTACGCCCGTTTGTTTAATTGAAAAAACAAAAGAAAGCTTTTCCGGTGGCGTAGTCTTAATCAATAAGTGTGAACTTGCAGGGGTAATGGGGCCGTAACCTGCGCCAATAAACAAGGCGCCGATGGCGATCGTCAACGGATGGGGGTAGGCCGACAGCAACAAACCACATGACGCCACCACCAAGCCAATTTGGCTTAGACGAATAGCGCCCCAGCGCTTGACTGCCGCGCCACCCAAGAGCGTGGCAACCATTGCCGCAAAATAGACGAGCGCCACATAGGCGCCCAGATAGGTTGTTGCGATTCCTAAGTCTTTGGAAACCGCC
>JBILHV010000382.1:0-2560 GCA_044350305.1 Burkholderiaceae bacterium | reverse complement strand
GCAGCGGCACAAACAAGGCGTTGGCTATTGCAACAAGCCGCGCTCAAGTGGGGGATCTCTGCACAACAACTTCGAACCGAACGTGGTCAGGTCATTTACGAACGCGCTGGGGATACGCCTAAGCAATTCACATATGCAGAGCTGATCGGCTCAGCACATACCCGCTTGTTGCTTGACCCTGCCGTTCCATTCAAAGCAACAGTCGATCATCACACGATCGGCCAACCGATTCCCCGCGTGGACATTCCCGGCAAAGCGACAGGGCAGCTAACGTTCGTGCACGATATGCGTGTACCAGGCATGCTACATGGTCGCGTGGTACGACCACCCTATGCGGGCGCCGACCACGGTGACTTCGTGGGCAATCTTCTGGAATCCGTCGACGAGTCTTCGATTGCCCATATTCCTGGCATCAAAGCAGTTGTGGTCATCCGGGACTTCATCGGTGTTGTCGCCGAGCGCGAGGAACATGCGGAACAAGCTGCCAATGAACTCCGTGTGACCTGGAAGGATTGGCCTGGCCTACCGGACCTGAGTGACCTTGAGCGCGCCCTGCGTGCGAACCCCTCAACGCCGCGCGAGCTCATCAATGAAGGAAATATTGAGGCCGCACTGCAAGACGGTGGCACGGAGATATCACGCACCTACATCTGGCCCTATCAGATGCACGCGTCGATCGGCCCTTCTTGTGCGGTGGCGGACTGGTCCCACACAGGGGGCGACAAGCTCACTGTATGGGCCGGCACGCAAAATCCACACGTGCTGCGCGCAGATCTGGCGCATCTCACCGGGCTTGCTGATCTCGACATCGAAATCATTAGAATGGAAGCATCAGGTTGCTATGGACGCAACGGCGCGGACGATGTGGCGGCTGATGCAGCCCTATTGTCGCGGGCGGTAGGCGTCCCGGTGCGTGTACAACTGACGCGCGAACAAGAAAACCTCTGGGAGCCTAAAGGTGCCGCACAGTGGATGCAGGTGCGAGGCGGCCTGAACGCCGAAGGCGACTTCGCTGCGTATGATTTTCAGACCTCTTATCCCTCGAACGGCGCCCCTACGCTTGCGCTGCTACTGACGCGCACCATTGAACCACTCGCGCAAACCTATGAAATGGGCGATCGCACGGCTCGCCCACCCTATCAAGTCGATAACCTGCGCGTCACGGTTAACGATATGCCGCCAATTTTGCGGGCCTCTTGGTTACGCGGTGTCTCTGCCCTGCCAAACTCTTTCGCGCACGAGTCCTATATTGATGAACTCGCGATCAAAGCTGGCGTGGATCCTGTTGAGTTTCGACTCCGTTATTTAGAGGATCCGCGTGCAAGGGAGCTCTTGCAGGCCACGACCGACAAGGCGGGCTGGCTGACACACACGGCTGCGCAACAACAGCAGGCGGACGGAGATATTCTGCGTGGGCAAGGCGTGGCCTATGCCCGGTATATCCACAGCAAGTGGCCGGGCTTTGGCGCCGCCTGGGCGGCCTGGGTCGCAGACGTCGAGGTCAACCGTCGTACCGGAGAAGTCCATGTCAAACGCGTTGTAGTGGGCCATGACGCAGGGATGACGATCAATCCGGCGGGCGTCGAGCACCAGGTGCACGGCAACGTTGTCCAAACAACAAGTCGCGCCTTGCATGAGAGCGTACCCGTACGTAAACAAGACAACACCGTCGCGACACGCGAATGGGGCTCCTACCCGATCTTGAATTTTCGGCAAGTCCCTGTCATTGATGTGCTGCAGATGCCGCGCCCCAACGAGGCTCCGCTCGGGGCAGGAGAATCTTCCTCGGTGCCAGGTACTGCAGCGATCGCTAATGCCATATTTGATGCAACAGGGATACGATTTCGTCAGCCGCCCTTCACGCCCGAGGTCGTTAGGGCTGCGCTCAATCCCTTGCCGGATACGTCCTCCCCCGCCCAGCACACTCAACCGTCTGCGCAACGCGTCTTGCCACCGCAAGCCAGTCCCAATGCGATGTGGCCCACGCGCCGTCCGTTCGCCAAGAGACTTGCTGCAGTGTTAGCCGGTATAGCGGGCCTCTCACTTAGTTGGATCGGCTTGCGCGGACCGGCACCGATCGCACCAATCGCTCAGTTCAACCCGGCCTTGTATTCTGCCCAGACCATCGAAAAAGGCCGGCAGCTTGTCGCATTGGGAAATTGTGTCAGCTGTCATACCTCTGCGCAGGGTCAGCCGAACGCCGGCGGCCTTGGTATACAAACACCCTTCGGTACGGTGTACTCCACCAATCTGACACCCGATGTGGATACGGGCATCGGGTCCTGGTCCCTGCCAGCCTTCAGGCGCGCGATGCGCGATGGTGTGTCTAGAGACGGACACCTGCTCTATCCCGCCTTCCCCTACACCTCTTTTAAAAACATGACGGGTGAGGACATCACCTCGGTTTATGCTTACTTGATGGTGCAGGCACCCATCGCACAGGCAAATCCCTCCACGCAACTTTCCGCGCCGTTTTCCTATCGTCCTCTCATGTCGGTGTGGAATGCCTTATATAGCGAGCCATCCTCCGCAACAACGCTCCTCGCAGATCAAGGAGAGC
>JBILHV010000381.1:0-2570 GCA_044350305.1 Burkholderiaceae bacterium | reverse complement strand
GTATAGCGCGGCAGCCATTTGCGAATAAATGCTTCAATGTCATTGGCCATTTGACTTACATCATCAAACCCAGCGAGCCAGTCGGCGACCGCCTGATCTTTGCCGGTGAGGGGCCGCAACACCGGATCGTAGTGTGGGTTGGGCAGGCACCGCACATCGAACACCATGTCGGCATCGTTAGGAACCCCTTTTTTGAAGGCGAAGGATTCAAAGGTCAACAACAAAGGTTTACGATCCGCTTGGACGAGATCTCGTATCCACGTGCGCAGTTGTCCGGGAGTCAGGCCTGAGGTGTCGATCACATGGCCAAGATTGCGCAGCGGTGCGAGTTGATCGCGCTCTTGCGCGATGCACTGTTCGAGAGACGCAGCCACTCCACTGCGCGCTAATCGATCTGAGAGGGGATGGCGTCTACGCGATTCAGAATAGCGCTGAATGAGTGTCTGATCGTCCGCGTCTAGAAATACAACACGCAGTTGCGTCCCCATCGAAGATAGTGCGGTGATGATGTCGGGCAGCTCGGTAAGATCCCCAGGCGAGCGTACATCAATTGAAATGGCGACTCGCCGTGTTGGATCGTCTCGCATGGATCCAATAAACTCGTGTAAAAAACGTACGGGCAGGTTGTCGACGCAGGTGTAACCTGCATCTTCAAGCAAACGCAATGCAACCGATTTGCCTGAACCGGAGATTCCTGTGAGCAAGACAACTCTTAATTGCGGCATGTTAAGGCTGTCCCCGTGCGATGGCTTCGGCTTGTCTTTGCATGAACTCAGCGAGGGTGTCGATGCCGCGCAGCTTAAGAATCGTATTGCGTACCGCGGCTTCCACCAAAACCGCTAAGTTGCGTCCTGCCGCCACTTGCAACATGACTTTGCGTATCGGGCAACCGAGCATATCTTGCGTCATGTCTTGCAAAGGGAGGCGTTCAAACTTGTCCTGTGCCGTCGCGCGCACAAGATGCACAATCAATTTGAGTTTCATTTTGCGGCGTACGGATGTTTCACCAAAAATCGTACGGATATTCAACAATCCCAAGCCACGGACTTCAAGCATGTTGCGCAAGAGCTCCGGACAGTGCCCCTCGACCACGTGCGGGGCTGTGCGTGAAAGATCCACCGCATCGTCGGCCACTAGGCCGTGACCACGTGAAATCAACTCGAGCGCCAGTTCACTTTTCCCCAGCCCGGACTCCCCCGTAATCAGCACGCCCACCCCCAGCACATCCATGAAGACACCATGCACGGTTGTGGTGGGAGCAAGGCGTCGACCCAAATAAATACGCAGCAGGTCGATGAGTTCAGCTGCTGGAACGGGGGTCGTCAGAAGGGGAATGTGATTGCGCTCGCAGCTCTCGATCAAGTCGTCGGTTGGCGGCAAGCCGTCGGCAATGAGAATGGCAGGCACGCCACCCGCCAAGAGCTCGTCAAGATGATGGACGCGCCGCTTGGAGTCAAAGCGAGTGTAGTAGTCCATTTCCTGTGTGCCGAACACTTGAATCCGCGAAGGATGGATAAGGTTTAAGTGCCCGATCAAATCGGCAGCGGCCGCGCCGTTATCCGGGATAAGACGATCTGCCGCCGTTTGACCAGCAACCCAGGTGAATGGAATGTCTTCGGTCGTGTCGAGAACCAGATCCTGCACCGTCAGCATGGCGACTCCATTGTGGAAAGGGTGGGTCCGCCGGCGAAAAAATTAGCGGAGGTCTTCGGTCAACAACGCATGGACGATTTTCGGGTCGGTTTCCATCGCTAACCGTGACCTGAGCGTTTTGTCGGAAAACAGGCGAGCCACTTCGGCAAGTATATCGAGATGTTGTTGCGTTGAGGCCTCTGGCGTGAGCAGAATTAACAGCTGATCAACGGGTTGTCGGTCAGGCGCATCAAAGGCGATGGGTTTCGCGAGCCTAATGAAAGCGGCGATTCCTGCCCGAAGCCCCTTAATCCGGCCGTGTGGCATCGCGATCCCTGCGCCTAAACCGGTTGATCCCAGACGTTCGCGCGCGAATAGGCTTGCGTAAACAGCGGCACGTTCTACCCCTTGATTATTTTCAAGCAGCAGCCCAGCTTGTTCGAACACCCGTTTTTTACTGGTCGCGGGCATGTCTAGCACAACGTTGTTGAGTGGCAAAAGGCGAGACAAGTGTTTCATGCGATGAATTATAGGTTGGCCGCAGGCATGTCGGCGTGACTCTCCAACCTGCTCGATTGAGGTGTCATACAAAAAACAACGCCCGCCAAATGCCTGCGGGCGTGAGTTCGGAACAGCGGGTCGACGAGCGATTACGCGGTTTCGAAGACCTGTCTTTTGGGGGCCAGGTGCTGATGGTCCTGCGTGCGTGCTTTGTATTGGAGTACTTTACGGTCGACTTTGTCGATGAGCAAGTCAATCGAGGCGTAAAGATTTTGTTCCGAGGCCTCGCAGTGAATATCCTTGCCGCGGACATGCAAGGTAATTTCTGCGCGATGCTTGAGTGGCTCGAGCGACAGGATGACCTGCGAGCCGATAACGTGGTCAAAATGCCGTAAAACGCGGGTCATTTTGGTTTGGATGTATTCCCGGATGGCTGG
>JBILHV010000380.1:0-2571 GCA_044350305.1 Burkholderiaceae bacterium | reverse complement strand
GTACATCCCCCTATATCCCAACTGAGTCGCCCTGATGACAGCACCCCGTTTTTACTGCCCAGACCCTATTTCGGGCAATAAAACCCTCGTACTTCCCGCGTCTGTTGCGCATCACATCCGGGTGCGTCGCTTAGCCGCTGGTTGTGACATTGTGCTCTTTGATGGTCAGGGCGGAGAAATCACCGGAGTGCTTGATTTTGATGGAAAAACAGCGCAGGCAAGACTTGGGGACCGCAATCCAAGAGAAGCCGAACTCGCGGGTGCGCTCACACTCATTCAAGGCCTCCCGTCCGGCGACAAAATGGATTGGATCATCGAAAAAGCAGTTGAACTCGGCGTGCAGCGCCTCATCCCAATTGCCGCCCAGCGCAGCGTACTCAAGCTCACGGGCGATCGTCTGGCCAAGCGCTTGCTGCACTGGCAAGGCATTGTGATCTCCGCGTCAGAGCAGTGTGGCCGTAATCGTTTAATGCATATTTTGCCGCCTCAATCCCTAGAGCAAATACTTACTAACAAGGATTTGGGCTTGGTACTGCTGTGCGATCCTGCTGCCGAGGAGGATCTCAGTGCCACGCTGCTTAAACAACAGGCGGCGGTACAGGCAGGCGTCAGCTTTCTGATTGGGCCTGAGGGTGGCTGGAGCAATGAAGAAATTCAGACTACCCGCCAATCTAAAGTGGGCAGCGTGCGCTTTGGGCCACGGGTGCTACGCAGTGAAACCGCGGGGCTCGCGCTCACAGCAGCCACCACCGCCCTGCTAGGCTGGTAACGGACACTCTAGATGAGGGGGCTTCAAAACGCACGCAGCCTAACTAGCTAGGCTCGTCGCTCCAATTATGCACAACACCAGGCTTGGCGTCATCATGCCGACCGGCATGATGAATGCCATAGATAAAGACTAACTTGTTTTCACGGGCGTAGCTCACCGTATCGTTCAAAACCTGCAAGAACTGATGGCCATCCATCACAATGGCCGGATCGGCCGAATGAAGCTTATCGAGCACAAGCACTAAACCACCATCTTTTTGATCTTGCAGGGTGTCCCGCAAGCAATCAAACAAGCCTTCAAAATCACCACCAAAAAACTGGGGGTAGTCCACTGCCTTGACGATGGCGCGGAACACCGCGGAGCGACTACGGGCCTTATCGCAATCGGCAACACACCACGCCAGGCCATGCTCTTTTGCCGCTTCGGACACCAGGTCGCGCCCAGTCAGAGGATCAAAATCCCCCCCGCGCTTTAACAGCTGACGCAACGCCGGATCAACCGCCTTTCCCATACACATGGCTCCTTGAATAGGTTAGGACAATAACTCGGCAGTGGCTAGTTTGGAAGTAGCTGAAGCCGTTTCTTTGCCAGAAGAGCACAAAAATCGATAACGTTCAGCATACACGCCCACCAACATTCAAGAGTTTCGTGGGCGTAGGATCTAGGTTTTTACTTTTTATTACAACAACTTAGCTTGCACACCACTATGCCGAGGATCATTGGCTTCGACCACGGTCAGTGCCGTCATATTGACAATACGGCGGACGGTTGCACTCGTTGTCAAAATATGTACGGGTGCGTTTGCCCCTAATAAGAACGGACCCACCGCGACATTGCCTCCCGCCGCGGTCTTCAACAAGTTGTAAGCAATATTGCCTGAGTCCACATTCGGACACACCAGCAGGTTCGCAGCCCCCTTCAAGGTGGACGAGGGCAGGATCCTCAAGCGCAAGGCTTCACTCAACGCGCAATCGCCATGCATCTCACCGTCAACCTCGAGCTCAGGCGCTTTCGCCCGGATAATCTCGAGTGCTTTTTGCATTTTGCTACCCGAGGCCGAACTCCCCGATCCGAAGTTTGAACGCGATAGCAACGCAGCCTTCGGCGTCAAATTCAAACGTCGCATTTGATCGGCGGCCGCAATCGTGAATTCAGCAATTTGTTCCGCCGTGGGATCATCGTTGATGTGCGTATCGACCAGAGCTAGCGTCTGCTCAGGCAACAACAGGATATTCATCGCAGCGTAAGTCGTCGCGCCAGGACGCTTGCCAATCACTTGATCCACGAATTTAAGATGATCGTGATAGCCGCTAACCGTTCCGCAAATCATGCCATCGGCATCGCCCATGCGCACCATGGTCGCGCCGATCAAGGTAAGACGACGACGCATTTCGACGCGCGCCATTTCTTTGGTCACGCCATGGCGGCACATTTTTTCCCAATACACCGTCCAGTATTGATTGAAACGCTCATCAAACTCTGGGTTCGTGACTTCAAAATCTTCACCAAGGCGCAACCGCAGCCCAAACTTCGAAATACGATCCTTCAACACGGAGGGACGACCCACAAGAATCGGTTTCGCCAGCTTTTCATCGACAATGACCTGCACCGCACGCAAGACGCGCTCGTCCTCGCCTTCCGTAAACACAATCCGCGCGCGTCCGCCTTCACGCACACGCGATTTAGCGGCGGAAAACAACGGCCGCATAAAAGCCCCCGAGCGATACACAAACTGCTCGAGTTGCTCAACGTATGCATCGAGATCCGCAATCGGACGCGTTGCAACACCACCTTCCATCGCC
>JBILHV010000379.1:0-2574 GCA_044350305.1 Burkholderiaceae bacterium | reverse complement strand
CAAGAGGTCAAGCTTGGCCGCGGTGTTGCGTTGATCAAAGGCTTGCCGCGCGCAGAGTTAACCGCGCATCAGTTTGAGATCTTGACGTGGGGTTTGGGCTTGCATTCTGGTGTGCCTCGTCCACAGGGTAAAGAAACGCAATACATCTCTGCTGTCCGGAATGCGGGGATGGACTATCGAACGGGTACCGGTCGTGGTTACTCGTCAAATGCCGATCTGGACTTTCATACAGATTCGTCTGACATTATTTTTCTGAGCTGTTTTAACAAAGCGGTGTCGGGCGGCAAGACCATTATCAGTAGCTCGATGGCCGGACACGACGTGATGGTTCGTGAATATCCAGAGCAAGTTAAATGGTTGTATGAACCGATCGCGTTCAGTCGGCAAGGCGAGCAAGCGCCCGACGAAGGCCCTTATGTGGTGATGCCGATTTTTTCAGAGTGCAAGGGCAAGTGGTTTGGCCGCTGGAACTGGAATCGCGTGCGCAGTGCGCAAAAAATTGAAGGTGCGCCGCAGTTAAAGCCTGAGCAATTCGCTGCGTTGGAGCAGTTCGATCAAGTGATGCGTCGACCGGATGTCGCGTACGAGATGTGGCTTGAGCCCGGTGATGTGCAGATTATTAGCAGCCATGTGACGCTGCACTCACGTACTGAGTTCGTGGATCATGAAGATCCAGCTAAAAAAAGATTGCTATACCGGCTTTGGATTGCGCCACCAGATAGCGATCAGATGCCTGAGTCTTGGCGAGATCTGTACCGAAGCTGTGAACCCGGTACAGTCCGCGGTGGAATTCGTGGTTTTAAGCACGACGAGCGCTGTAAGCAGTTTGAGGCACGCCAGGCTAAAGATTGCGGCATGGCGGCCTAAGGTCTTACTCCAGCGTAATCTTTGCGTCCGCAATGATCTTGGCCCAACGTACGCGCTCGTCTGCTGCGTACTTGGTGAAGGCCGCTGAGGAATCGCCGATCGTGACGGCGCCCTTGCTCAAGAATTCTTCTTTGAACTGCGGGTCGTTCAAGATTTTGACCGTTTCAGCATTGAGCTTGGCGACGATGTCTGGAGGTGTGCCTTTTGGTGCGAACAAGCCGAACCAACCACTCACGTCAAAGCCAGGTAAGCCGGATTCAGCTAGGGTCGGAACGTCTGGTAAAAGTGCTGAACGCTTAGCCGACGTGACACCAAGTGCAGTCAGCTTGCCTGACTTGATTAATGACAGACAGACTGGCAAGTTACAGAACATCATTTCAACGCGACCACCGATGATGTCATTGATGACCGGTGTTGTTCCTTTGTAAGGAATGTGCACCATCTCTACGCCAGCCATCTTCTTATAGATCTCGCCTGCAAGGTGCATGCTGCCCCCTGCACCGCTCGAGCCGTAATTAAAGCTCTTTTGCTTTTGTAGGGCGAGTAACTCTTTGATGTTCTTGGCCGGAACATGCGAGCCAACGACGAGCACGTTCGGCACGCTAATCAAGTTGGTAATGCCAACGTAATCGCGCTGTGGATCGTATTTGATGTTCTTGTGCAGCAACACGTTAATTGAACCGATGCTGGTTGCGCCCACTAACAATGTGTAGCCATCTGCCGGTGCCGAGGCAACGTAGGCTGCGCCGATATTACCGTCTGCACCCGCTTTGTTTTCTGCCACGACGGGCTGGCCCAGTGCAATAGAAAGCTTGTTTGCAATGGTACGTGTCAGGATGTCGGTTAGAGTGCCGGGCGCAAAGGGCGCAACGATGGTGATGGGCTTGTTGGGGTAGTTCGCAGCGCTTTGTGCGTTTGCGTGCGAGCTTGCAAACAAAGCCAACACTGCGAGACTGCTTACACCCACAGCACGAACTGTTGAGAAGATATGTTTTTTCATGAAGCTCTCCGAATTAGCCAATCGCAAGAAGTTCTACATCAAACACCAAGGTGGCGTTTGGCGGAATCACACCGCCCGCACCACGCGCACCATAGCCCATTTCTGGGGGGATGATCAATGTGCGTTTGCCACCGATCTTCATGCCGGCAACACCTTCGTCCCAGCCTTTAATCACATGGCCTGCGCCCAACGGAAAATCAAACGGATCGCCACGGTCTACTGAGCTATCAAACTTGGCGCCCTTGTTGCCTGCTGCCGTTGCATCGTGCAGCCATCCGGTGTAATGCACGGAAACGTGTTGACCGGTTGCCGCTTCGGCGCCGGCGCCGATGGTGATGTCGATTTTTTGAAGTCCACTCATGAGATTTTCCTTTTTTATCTACTCAAATGGTTAAGCGGGTGCCACGGTTGGTGGCTTGGGGGTTTTGATTCTTAGACGATGCCACAGCAACAAGAGCGTGCAAGCAGCAAAGATGGCATGTACAAGCCAGACCCCCACAGTGAAGGAGAGTTTGCTACGGATGATCCAGCCCTGCGAGAGGTTAATCAGGTTCAGGTACAGCATGGCTACCAGGCCCGCGATGAGTAAGTCACCAGAGCGCCCGATGCGCGGGTTAACGGCGCCTAAAGGAATGGCGATTAAGGCGAGATTCAATGCAGCCATCGGTAACGCGAGGCGCCACATTAACTGACCGGAGGAGTTCGGA
>JBILHV010000378.1:0-2576 GCA_044350305.1 Burkholderiaceae bacterium | reverse complement strand
CTCAATACGCAGGATCGCTTGGCAGCGATCGGGCGAGCCTTGGGGCTGGCGCAAACGGAAACGGATGCATGGATTGCAGCGTTTCAATTTTTGCAGACACTGCGTTTAGCCATTCAAATTGACCGTGAGGCGATTGCGGGCAACCCGAATGCGCTAGATATCGACAGCCTAAACGCTGTCGACCGCAGTATTTTGAAAGAGTCGATGGCCAGAGTTCGCTCGTTCCAACAGCGGTTGGGGCTCGACTATGTTCGATAGTTTGCTTCGTTCATGTAGAAACTGGTTTGGTGGCGAGGCGGCTCGGCGCACCTCGGTGCCTGATCGCTGGCTCATGGTAGACGTTGAAACGACAGGCCTGAATCCCGCAAAAGATCATTTATTAGCCATTGCTGCGGTCGCTTTGTATCGAGACCCCTTGACGAACAACTTGCGCGTGGCGCTCGGCGATAGTTTTGAAGTGGTCTTGCGGCAGACCCAACCCTCGGATAAGAGCAATATCTTGATTCATCATATCGGTGCGCAAGCGCAAACAGAGGGTGAGGCGCCCGAGGCTGCACTTGAGCGCTTTCGTGCCTGGGTGGGGACATCTCCTTTGCTGGCCTACCACGCTGCGTTCGATGCGGGGATGATTCACCGCGCGTACCGCTCTTACCATTTATCTCCTCTCAACGTCGACTGGCTGGATATCGAACCCCTCGCACGATTGTTCGGCGGCAATGCACGTGCAAAGGCGTTGGATGACTGGTTAGCACATTTCCACATTGAGTGTGTCGTACGTCATCAGGCTGCTTCGGATGCTTTTGCAACAGCAGAGCTACTGCTTAGACTGTGGCCTGCGCTGAGGCAGGAGACGCAAACGTGGGGAGGGATGATGCGCTTGGCCAGAGGGGCCGCCTGGATTCCTTCTTAATAATCCTGAGTAATATAAAAAAAAGTAATTCGTCTTTTGTGTATGGGTGCTTCTTCGATATGATGCAGGGCTATTAACCTTTACGCCCCTTTTGTGTTGGGCGTCCATAGAGTCCCGAGGCACCTATGTTTTTCACTCGTACCCCCTTCAGGCACAGCAAGGTCCGCTCGGTCTCTGTTTCGCTGATACTGTCGTTATCCCTAGCGCCATTTGCGATTGTTTGCGCGCAAACGACCTTTGATGTGTCCCTGTTGGCTGGGAATTGTCTGAACTGTCATGTGTCTGATGTGAAGTCGGCAACAAGCATCCCCGTGATCGCTGGTAAGCCTGAGGCCGTGTTGAAGGCGCAGCTATTAGCTTATAAATCGGACAAGGCCCCAGCAGGCACCACCATCATGAATCGGCTTGCCAAAGGATATAGCGATGACGAAATCGCTGCGCTGGCAGCCTACTTTTCTACGCTCGATGCCAAAGGCGTCGCGTCTGCAGGAGTCAAAAAATAATGCGCACAACACATAACATTTCGCGTCGCCATTGGTTGCGAACGGCAGGCCAAGCGGCTTTGGCTGCGGGTTGGGCGGTTAGCGCACCGGTGTTTTCTCAGCAGTCTGCCGGGCGTGTCATCGTTGTGGGTGGGGGATTCGGTGGCGCAACGGCGGCAAAATATATTAAGCAGCGCAATCCGTTGATTGATGTGACCTTAGTCGAGCCCGCACAGAAGTTCTACACCTGCCCCTTTACGAACTTATATTTAGGTGGCTTACGAACGTTTGATGCGCAAGGCCACGGTTTTGATGAGCTTCGTAGTCTGGGTGTCAAAGTCATTCACGACTTCGCACAAAGCGCTGATGGGGCCGCCAAGACGATCAAACTGGCTAGCGGACAGACGCTCGCTTACGACAAACTCGTGCTGTCGCCCGGCATCGACTTCCTCTGGAATAAGCTTGAGGGCTATGACGAGGCCGCATCGTTGCTAGCCCCTCACGCCTGGAAGGCTGGGGCACAAACGACGTTATTGAAGAAACAACTCGATGCAATGCCAGATGGCGGGACGTTTGTGATGGTGGCTCCCGCGAATCCGTATCGTTGCCCGCCCGGGCCGTACGAGCGCATCAGCATGGTGGCCCATTACTTCAAGACACAAAAGCCCAAGTCAAAAATTCTTGTCCTTGATGCGAAAGATGCGTTTTCAAAACAGGGCTTGTTTCTAGACGGCTGGAAAAAGTTTTATGGTGACATGATTGAGTGGGTGCCGGCTGCCAAAGATGGCAATGTCATTCGTGTCGATGCAAAAAATCTGTCTGTTGAAACCGACTTCGGCAAGATTCATCAAGCGGCTGTACTGAATGTAATTCCACCACAAAAAGCAGGCCTCATTGCAGAACGTGCGGGTGTTGCTAATAAGAGTGGTTGGGTGCCAGTTAAGCCCGATACGTTTGAGTCCGTGCAAGTGAAAGATATTTATGTCGTGGGCGACGCGACGATTGCGGCACCGATGCCCAAGTCAGGTTTTTGTGCCAATGCGCAGGGTAAGGTCGCCGCCGCTGCGATTGTGAATGCGCTAGCGGGTAAGCCCGCTCCGGCTGCGTCTTGGGCAAATACCTGCTACAGCTTGATCGCGCCAGACTATGGCATTTCGGTTGCTGGGGTGTATCAGGTCGCGGAC
>JBILHV010000377.1:0-2584 GCA_044350305.1 Burkholderiaceae bacterium | reverse complement strand
CTCCTATCATGGGCGCAGCTGCGTTCTTGATGATTGAGTTTCTGAACATTCCTTACAGAGATATTGCACTGGCAGCCGCCTTTCCTGCCTTCCTGTATTTTTTCGGCATGTTTATGCAAGTGCACTTTGAGGCCAAGCGACAAAATTTGCGTGGCCTGACAGAAGAAGAGATGCCGAAGCTTAAAGAGTCGTTTCGTAAGCGTTGGCCGACATTGATCCCTTTGTTTGTTTTGATTTGGGTGCTGGTTAGTGGTCGGACGCCTTATATGGCGGCGTTCGCGGGCATCACGGCATGTATCGTGGTAGGCATGCTTAACCCGGCCCAGCGGCTGCGCTGGCGCGATCTCTACGATGCTTTCGAGATAGGCGCGAAGTATGCGCTGGCAGTTGGCGCGGCGGCGGGTACGGTTGGCATCGTGATCGGTGTGGTCACGCTGACGGGCGTAGGGTTCAAGGTGTCGTTTATTGTGATCGCCGCATCGCAGGCGATTGCCGGCACCCTGTCTTCTGTGCTGCCAGACTTCATGGCGAACACGCAAACGCTAACGCTAATCGCCGCCTTGACGATGACAGGCATTGTTTGCATCTTGATGGGATGCGGGATCCCAACAACGGCGAACTACATCATCATGGTGGCTGTTGCGGCCCCAACGCTCGTTCAGCTTGGCGTACAGCCGCTTGCTGCGCACATGTTTGTGTTTTATTTTGGAATCCTTGCCGACCTAACCCCGCCCGTTGCACTTGCAGCGTATGCCGCAGCAGGTATGGCCGGAAGCGACCCATTCCAGACGGGCAATACGGCATTTAGATTGGGCATCAGTAAATTGCTTGTACCGTTCGTATTTGTATTTTCGCCATCTTTGTTGTTAGTTCTGAATGGCTTCACATGGGCAGACTTTGTAATCACCTTGAGTGGTTGCATGGTTGGCTTAGTGTTGTTGTCGGCATCGTTCTCGGCATATTTTTTGACAGGGATGCGCACCTGGGAACGGTGGGTGTTTGCGATTGCTGCCCTGTTGTTTATCGCACCTGGCTGGGAAAGCGGATTGACAGGACTGTTGCTTGCTACGCCGGCGGTCGTCACGCAATTTATGCGTTGGCGACTAGCCACAAAATAAATTTGCCACGGCGATTGTCGTTTTTGTTTTTTAGGGGTAAAGTGGAATCACAGCGTGGGGCGATGGTTGCCCCGGTTAAAACAGGAGCACGTAGCTACTATGTTCGATATCCTGGTTTACCTGTTTGAGAACTACTACACCCCTGAGGCCTGTCCTTCAGCCGAGGTGTTGGCCAAGCGTCTCGCTGCTGCCGGGTTTGAGCACACCGACATTGACGATGCGCTCGGCTGGCTAGTCGGCTTGGCGGAAACGACCGAGCAATGCGTAGAGCTTGCCCATACGCCTGGCAATGGCACACGAGTCTACGCCGACCCCGAGCAGCAACATCTAGGCGCCACAGCGATTGGGTTCATCACATTTCTAGAAGCCACCGAGGCATTGTCCCCGGTGCTACGTGAGATTGTGATTGACCGCGCGATGGCGACCACAGAGGGACCGGTTTCGTTGCAGAAGATAAAAATCATCGCTTTGATGGTGCTTTGGAGTCAGGAGGCCGAGGTCGACCACCTGATCCTCGAAGAGCTCCTGCGTGATGACGGCGATCGTTTGCTGCACTAATTAGCTTGTTGGCCTCCGCTTTGTCTTCGTACCGTGGACGGTTTGCACCCAGCCCAAGCGGGCCGCTTCATGCGGGGTCCGCGGTCGCCGTGGTCGCGAGTTACGCAGACGCGCGCGCCAACGGCGGCAAGTGGTTACTGCGCATTGAGGATTTGGATACACCGCGTAACGCTCCTGGCGCAGTTGAGACGATTTTGAGCCAATTACGGGCGCTCGGCATGGCGTGGGATGAGGACATTGTCTTTCAATCTCGCCGTATGTCTGTCTATCAGTCGGCATTTGATACTCTTCTGTCCTTAAATCTCGTTTATCCCTGTGGATGTACGCGCCGAGAAATCGCGGACTCGGCTGTCCAAGGCCCTTTAAGACGCCCGGATGGAGAGCACCCCTACCCCGGAACCTGTCGTCTGGGGCTCCCATCAGGCCGCCAGCCGCTTTCCTGGAGGGTCCGAGTACCGCAGCGCACCTATCGGTTCGAGGACCGCTGGCAAGGCTGGATGGAGCAAGATGTCGCGCATGCAGTGGGTGATTTTGTAGTTAAGCGTGCGGATGGGGTTTGGGCCTATCAGCTTGCTGCTGTCGTCGATGATGCGGCACAACAGATCACAGCCATTGTTAGAGGTGAAGACTTACTCACCAGTACAGCAAGGCAAAATATGCTTCGAGAAATCTTTGGGTACCCGCAGCCAACCGTCTTACATGTGCCGCTGGTGGTCGATCAACAGGGGCAGAAGCTTTCAAAACAGAATGGGGCGAAAGCGCTTGACCTGGACCGACCGCTTGAAGTCTTGCAGCAGGCTTGGGTAGACTTGGGGTTTGAAAGAGTGGTCGCTACTAATATAGAGACATTTTGGTCCGCCGCCTTCTCGGTTTGGGCACAAGGGCCGAGTCGTGCTAACTTGCACGGC
>JBILHV010000375.1:0-2586 GCA_044350305.1 Burkholderiaceae bacterium | reverse complement strand
ACATCAACGGGAAGTGCGCGAACCATATCTGCAATTTGAAGCAGCCGATCCGCTTTGATCCATAACTGAATGTGCCAGCCCAAGGGGGCGATCATCTCTGCAATCCTAGGTAACCATTCAAGGGGCGTCACGCCTGTGATTGCGTTGAAGCGAATGCCTCGCACACCACGCGTATGCATGTCAGCTAATTGCTCAGGCGTGACGCTTGCATCGACAACTGCGATTCCCCGGGCGCGGTGTTGTCCAAACACTGCGATGGAATCAAGCAAGCAGCTGTTATCTGTGCCGTAGATACTCGCCTGCACAATCACCATACGTTCAATGCCGACTGTACTAGCCATTTCTAGATAGGCTGGCACATCGGATAAGCATGGGTTGTAGAGTCGCCTGGGACTCAGAGGGTAACGGTCGGTGGGTCCAAAAATATGAAAGTGCGTATCGGTAGTCCCAGCGGGAGCCAGATTAGCTGGCTTGGAGATTGGCCCAGGCGCCTCGGATTCAACAATGCCGTGTGTTTGCATGAAATAGGTATCGCTTATTGAATGAAGGATATTGTGTATGTGTGACTATATTGTAAAAGAGTGCAACAGTTGCTCGGAAGCTATTTATTTCTTTATTGAAATGCTTCAGACTGCTCGCTGTAGGTGATGTTGCCTGCAGTTTTTGGGAGTAGTCAGTGAGCACATTCAATTCTCTTTCCTATGCGACTAGACTGGTCAACGCGGGAGTTCCCCGTGATCAGGCAGAGGTGCACGCGCTTGTCTTGCAGAGCGTATACGATGAAGAACATAACCAGTACGCGACCAAGGCAGACTTCTTAGAATTTCGTCAAGATGTCAAGCAGCAGCTTATGCATCTTGAAACGAAGACCGATCAATTAGAAATCAAAACTGACCGTATCGAAGCCAAGATCATTGAGGTTGAGGTAAAGTTGTCTGCTGAAATCTCCGGTTTGGCCAAAACGGTGAACGAATGCAAAGAGGAGTTCTTGAGCTTTCGAGCGGATGTGTCCGTCTTACGCACGTCGCACAAGTATATTGTTTGGATTAGCGGCGGCGTGGCGACAATGTGTCTGAGCGTGATTGCGCTTTGCATCCCGATTTTTTTACATACGTTAAAGTAAATTTTCTATAAAAATTCGTATCGCGTAGCGCAGTTAGCGCAGCACTTCTCGAATCCACTCCACCACCTGATCCGAAGCGACCTCGGGGGCGGTGGCGTGGGTGGCGCTGATCACCAGATACTTGTTTGTGGGTAACTTGGGCACCTTATCAAAAGCGTAGGCCCTACCTTCCCGATAGAGCGTGTCGTGCGTGCCGATCACCCATAAAAACGGGGTGGGGCGCTTGAACTCTGCCGAAGTGCGAGCCATATCGCCTAAGCCATTGGGGTCGAAGTAGCTAAGCAAGATATCTGCGGGTATTTGAAAGTCTTTGCGTTGGCCTTGATTTAAGTCCGTCATGCTGATTTTCGCGTCAGGCGTGCCGGAGGCCACAGCCCGTTTTGCCTCGTTTACGACTTGTTGTGTAAGGCCGGAGGAATACATATAGTTTGGGGCATGTCCGGGCGAAAGTGCGATCACACCATCGGCGTCACCAATATAGGCTTGATAGGCAAGGCCCGCGTTTGCACCGAAACTTTGTCCTGCGATAAAGACCTTTTTATAGCCCTCGGCGCGATAGCGTTTGACTGCTTGACCCATGTCCTTGAGGGCATTTTCGTAAGTTTGGTCGTAGTTACGGATGCGCGACCAGGGCATGTCTCTAAGCTCAACTTTGCACGTGGCGGCGATCTTGTCAGCCAACACCTTTAAATAGGGGGATTTGGGCCCACCCCATTTGCCATGCATCAGGATGACCGCGCAATCCTGCCCCGCTTGGCTGGGGAGCCAGGCGACACCCAGAACCAGTAAAAGGGTGGCTTGCAGAAGGTGACGTTTAAAGCGGGGCTGTCGTGTCATGAGGGCGCTCGGTAGGACGTTGTGATACCCCTAAGCATATCTCTTTATAGTGGGTGCGGAAAAGGAATAAACTCAGGTCAACATGTTGTTGCGGCCGGTCGGGCTGCCAAACAGGATACGGAGACAGTAATGAGACGATTGATGCAACCGATTTACGCTCGGCTGATTCAAGGCTTGATCGTTGGGACCTCGATGATTACGCTGCCAGCGCTCGCCCAAGAGCCGCCGTTGCCCAAAGTGATCAAACTGATCGTCCCCTTTGCGCCGGGCGGTAGTAACGATGTCTACGCACGTGCCTTAGCACAAAAACTATCCACCAAACTTGGTGTGACGATGGTCGTTGAAAACAAGGCTGGGGCCGGAGGTAGCATTGGCTCGGATATGGTCTCAAAGTCGGAGCCTGATGGCTCGACACTTTTGTTGATCTCGACCTCAATCGCGACCAATGCTGCGGTTCGCCCCAATTTGCCTTTTGATCCGGTGACCTCCTTCAAGCCGATCGCGCTGGTTGCAAAGGGTGCGATGGTGTTGATTGTCGGGAGCAAAACACCATACATGAATTTACAGCAGTTACTTGATGCAACCAAAGATAAAAATAATAAGGTGAATTACAGCTCTGCTGGGAT
>JBILHV010000374.1:0-2591 GCA_044350305.1 Burkholderiaceae bacterium | reverse complement strand
GGTTTGCGGGAGTTGGACATATGTTTCCTTGATGACGACTGATTTTACACATCGCTTGACGGATTCTTGCTCGCGAGGCCCATACCGCCCGACTGTTAAACTGCAAGCTACGCAGAACAATCTGGATGTCAATGTTTATGGCCCTCGCACACCCGCCCAAAGGCTCGTCGCTCGCCACCTGGCTTAGCTATCTCGAGGCTTTGCACCCCAACGCGATTGATATGGGGCTCGAGCGGGTGCAGCAAGTGGCGCATCGACTTGAGCTTCAGGCTCAGGCCGTGAAGATTGTGGTGGGTGGCACAAACGGCAAGGGTTCGACTTGCGCGATGTTAGAGTCAATCTTGTTGGCTGCAGGCTATCGTGTTGGGCTGTATACCTCCCCACATCTGATGACTTTCAATGAGCGTGCACGTCTGAACGGCGACATTGTTGACGATGCCACGCTTGTCAGCCAATTTGAACGCATCGAAGCCGCGCGTCAGGGTGTTTCCCTGACGTACTTTGAGTTCACCACCCTCGCGGTGATGGCGCTCTTTGCATCCCAGACGCTTGATGTGTGGGTGCTCGAAGTCGGTCTGGGTGGGCGGTTGGACGCGGTCAATATTGTGGATGCCGATTGCGCGATCGTCACGAGTGTCGATCTCGATCACATGGATTGGCTAGGTGATACGCGCGAAAAAATTGGTGTTGAAAAAGCACATATTTATCGCGCAGGGCGCCCTGCAATATGTAGCGATCCCGCACCGCCTGAGTCGTTGCTGCAGGTCGCCCAGGAGCTCGGTGCCGATTTGTGGTTATTCGGACGTGATTTCAATTATTCGGGAGACCGCCAACAGTGGGCATTCGCGGGCCGGCAGCAACGCCGCAATGCGTTGGCATACCCTGCCTTGCGAGGCGCTAACCAGTTGCTCAACGCCTCGGCGGCGCTCGCGGCACTTGAAGCCTTGCGTGAGCGACTCGCGGTGCCGCAGCAGGCTGTTCGTCAAGGCCTATTACAGGCCTCTTTGCCTGGGCGGTTTCAGATTTTGCCTGGCCAACCCACCATCATTTTAGATGTCGCCCATAACCCCCATGCGGCCGCCGTCTTGGAAAAGAATCTTGGAAATATGGGGTTTCACCCCTACACCTACGCCGTGTTCGGGATGTTGGCAGATAAGGATATCGAAGGTGTTTTGCGGCACATGGCGGGACGGGTTGATCACTGGTTTTGTGGTGGGCTTCCCGGCGCGCGGGGGGTCAGTGGTCAAGCGTTGGAGGCGCGTGTGCGCCACTATCTACAGGCCTATGATCCAGATGGCGCTAAAAACATACAAGTTTCGGGTTTTGTCAATGTTGAAAAAGCCTACCAAGCGGCCTCCGGTAAGGCGAACCCGGATGATAGAATCGTGGTGTTCGGATCCTTTTTAACCGTTGCCGAGGCGCTTAGCGCGGTCGGACGCGCTTAAAAAGAGTCCAATCACTTTTGGTGACTATGTGCGCGATCAGTTTTACGGCCAGGATGTGTGAATAATGGGACTGTTTTCTAGAAAAGATAGTGCCAGTGCCCGCAAACCAGCGGTCAAGCCTCGTCCCTCTGTCACGAGTGAGGCCCAAGCCGCCGAAATGCGCGTACGTGCGCGTCGCCGTCTTGTCGGTGCGGTGGTGCTTGTCCTGACGGCGGTCATTGTGTTGCCGATGCTGCTTGACTCAGAACCTGCGCCTGTTGCCACCAATGTGCCGATTCGTATCCCTGAGCGTCAGGCGCCATTCGGAGCGAATGCGCCCGAGACGCCTGCGGTGGCTCAGCCCGCCACAGTCGCCGAGGCTGCGCCAAGCGCACAAGCCAGCGCGCCAACGGCAGCCGTTTCGGTCGAACCGAAGGCAGACCCCAAAGTTGATCCTAAACGCAATGAGCCTCCCGCTCGCGTGGAACCTCCAAAAACACCTAGCCCTGCGCTGAGCGCGCGCTCTGCAGATGGCGAACGTGCGCTGGCCCTGCTAGAGGGCAGGCCGGCACGACCTGCCGGCACAAACGCTTCGCCCGCTGAGGCCTCGACACCTCGTCCGCCCCCCGCCGCCGGCAACTTTGTAGTCCAAGCCATGTCGCTAGACTCCTCCGATGATGCACAGCGCCAACGCGGAAAATTGCTGGCGTCTGGTGTGAGCAATGCCTTTGTCGATGGTCCCGTGAACGTAAATGGTAATCAGAAGTATCGTGTGCGCGTCGGCCCATTTCCGTCTCGTGATGCAGCGCAGGCTGCTCAGACGCGTTTGCGCACGTTGGGTTACAACGGCGCCTTTATCGCCTCACAGTGACCGGCTTCGATTTCGTGCTCATTGCAATACTCGGAGTCTCGGCTGTGCTGGGCTTGTTGCGGGGCCTGCTCAAGGAAGTGCTGTCACTTGTAGCCTACGCTTCGGCCTTTTTGGCTGCGATTTGGTGGGGGCCGGAGGTATCTGATTGGGTGCAATCCTGGATCACGCAGTCTTTTTTAAGAATGGCTGTTTCCTATTTGGGGATTTTCATTTCAGTGCTGCTCACAATCGGGCTCTTTAACATGACCCTAAGTTCCTTGATTAGCAAAACCGGTTTGTCGCCGGCGGATCACGGC
>JBILHV010000373.1:0-2597 GCA_044350305.1 Burkholderiaceae bacterium | reverse complement strand
ACCTCGATTGCGACGACCGACATCTTGCTTGATCGTTTCGAGCAACACTTAAGCAAGCAAGAGTATGTCGCAGGACCAAGGCTGACGATGGCTGATATTCCCATGGTCTGTGAAATTCATCGTTGGTACGGGCTGCCAATCGAGCGAAAGCCTCGAAAGCATATTGAAGCTTGGTACGCAAAAATAAACGCTCGACCCGCTTCGAAAAATGTACTGACCTATCCGCTATCCTAACGCCCACCGGCGAGAGCTGCCAACACCGTTGATAGCTTTTTCTGGGGTAAGTTAAAACATGCGTCAGCAAGAATGGTTGCGTCAATGGGTGATCCCCCAAAAGCGCAACAGTCCACTCCTTTTGCGACGAGCTCAGCATCCGAAAGTGGCCGCTCTTTGCTGCCTCGCAAATGATCGATACGTTTAGTCAACACCCTTGCATCGCGCAGCACCACCCGCAGCTCCGCCCAACGCGGAAACATGGGCGGTTCTCCCTCACGCACTCTGACGCGCGACATAAATGCCTGTACCTCGGGCCGTTGTACAGCATGATCATCAAAACTGTTCAGGCCAATTTTTTTATCCAATATCGCAGCCGTGACCGCATACTGCATGCTGAACTTTCCTTCTAGACCAGTTTGCGGTGTGTCGTAGATCAAAGGCGCGGTCGCACGAAAATTTGTGACGACTTCCACAGAGTCGATGTCCGACAAACTGAGACTCGGAAAATCAACCAGCAATTCCATCAAGCCGTCTAGGGCTCGGTGCGTGGCATAACAAAGTGGATATTTTTTGACTTCAATTCCACTTGAATCAAGTTCGAGTGGTGAGCGACCCAGCTGATCCAATTGTGAAGATAAATCAGCACCATCTGCATACAAAGCGCTATAGCCCTGCGCACCATCAAGTGCTTGTGCCGACGCGTCGAACCCGAGTCTGGCCAAACCAATCGCACGCAACGCCAGTGCATTGGCGTGCCCCGCCTGAAACGGCTTGGCCATCGTGCCAAAATTCTGTCTTGAACCCGCGATCTGCGCCACCGCTATGCCGAGCGCATTCACGCATTGTGCATGCGGCAATTTAAGCAAACGCGCGCAGGCTGCCACAGCACCCAAACTCGCAATCGACGACGTCGAATGCCAACCTTTTGCGTAGTGATCATCGACCATCGCGCGCGCCATCCGCAGACAGACCTCAAAGCCGACAGCATAAGCGTCAAGAACCTCGATCCCTGTGGCATCAACCGACTCACCGAGGGCAAGCACAGCAGGGAAAATCGCTACGCTTGGATGCCCACGCAGTGGGGAAGACACGTCGTCATAGTCCAACGCATGTCCCATCGTGCCATTGACCAAGGCCGCGAGTTCGATAGGCAGCTGCTCGCCGGTTGCCCAAACCGTCCCACGCGCTAACGCAGTCTGCCCCCTCGCGTACTTCAATACAATGTCTGCGGCAGGTTCGCGCGCTCCAGCTAACGCGCACACCAACGTATCAAATAACGCACGTGCAGCAAGGTGGAAATGGGACGACGTGAGTGTGGTGCGTTGAAACGTCGTAATAAAGGTCGCAATCTTGTCGCTAGCAGTCATCATGGGGCGAAGCTTCCCTTTTTATACATAGCCTGATCAAATTGGATAGTAACGGCATGCGCCGAGCTAGCAAGAGCGACTTTTCTTAGGCATACTATTACCTTATAACGACAAAAAATCACGGAGCCAACTTATGAAAGCCAAATTTCTTATTCTTCGTGCGGCCCTAGCCGGAGTCATGATTTCTGCTAGTGCCGCCTCGCTTGCGCAAGAATATCCTTCGCGTGATATCACCTTTATCGTCCCGTACGCCCCAGGTGGCTCGACCGACCCGATCTCTCGCCAAATTGCGAGCCAACTCGAAAAAGAGCTCAAAGGATCAGTGAACGTCGAGAACAAGCCCGGGGGCTCAGCCACCGTGGGTGTAGGTCAGGTGATTCGATCCAAGCCCGACGGCTACACGATCGGGCTCTCGTCAAACAGCGCGCTTGCTTACCAACCTTTAGTCAATAAATCCCTCACATGGAAGTCTCCTACTGACTACCAATCAATCGTGACGCTCGTCAAGATTCCTGCGATCATCACAGTGAAGGCAGACTCTCCCTACAAGACGTTCGAAGACTTTATTGAAGCAGCCCGTCAGAATCCGGGCAAAATCCGGGTAGCCGTGTCCGGCTACCGCACGGCTCCAGACCTCGTCATACAAGAACTCAACAAAGTAGCCAATATACGCATCGCAACCGTGCCTTTTACAGGCGGCGGTGGTGAAGCACTTATTGCCCTGCTTGGTGGCCGTGTAGAAGCCACGAGCGGTTATGCGCCAACGGTGCGCGCTCACGTACAGGCCGGAACAGTACGCGTCTTAGCTTCGTTTTCGAAAGAAAAATACTTCATGTTCCCCGAAGCGCAATCCGTTGTGCAGGCTGGCTATAACGTCACCCTACCGGCCGATTATGGCGTGGTTGCACCGAAAGGCCTGCCCAAAGACGTACTCGACAAACTGGTTGCCGCCGCGCTGAAAATTGGCAAAAGCGAAGAGTTTGCCAAGTTTGCCGCAGCAAACGGTCTGATTGT
>JBILHV010000060.1:0-8004 GCA_044350305.1 Burkholderiaceae bacterium | reverse complement strand
ACGCGGGACTGGCCGCCCACTTTAGCGACACGGCCTACGAGCAAGCGGGGGCTCAACTGACGGATGCCGCGCAAGCGCTTTCGGCTGCGCTGGTTCTGAAGGTTCGTGCGCCCGACCAGGCAGAACTTGGAAAAATCCAACGCGGCACAGCCATTGTTGGCATGCTCGATCCGTTTGATGAAGCCGGACTTGACGCGATGGCCCACGCTGGCCTGACCGCCTTTGCGCTAGAAGCTGCGCCGCGCACAACGCGTGCACAAAGCCTCGACGTCTTGTCGTCGCAAGCAAACTTAGCGGGCTATAAGGCCGTGTTACTCGGCGCCCATTACTACGGTCGCATGTTCCCCATGATGATGACGGCAGCCGGCACAATCAAAGCCGCACGCGTCGTGATCTTGGGTACCGGCGTGGCAGGACTACAAGCGATCGCCACCGCGAAGCGTTTAGGCGCCGTCGTCGAAGCGTCTGATGTGCGTCCCGCTGCGAAAGAACAAGTTGAATCACTCGGCGCAAAATTTATTGACGTGCCGTTTGAAACAGACGAAGAGCGAGAGATCGCAAAAGGGGTGGGAGGCTACGCACGCCCCATGCCAGCGAGCTGGATGGCACGACAAGCCGTCTTGGTCTCAGAACGCTGCAAGCAAGCAGACCTCGTGATTTCGACCGCTTTGATTCCTGGGCGTCCCGCACCAACTTTGATCTCAGCCGAGACGGTGCGTGCCATGAAACCGGGTTCGGTCATTGTGGATCTGGCCGTTGAACGCGGTGGTAACTGCCCGCTTTCGCAAAAAGGCCAAGTCGTGCAAGAAAACGGCGTGACACTTGTTGGCCTGACCAACCTGCCCGGCATGATCGCAACCGATGCCTCTGCTCTGTATGCACGCAACGTATTGGATTTCCTCAAGCTCATCATCGACAAAGAAGGCAATCTTGCGATTGCGCGCGACGACGATATTGTTCAGGCCTGCCTCGTCTGCGAAGGCGGCACAAATTTAAGGAAAAAATAATGGATGCGCTTAGCCCAACTCTGGTGAACCTCATCATTTTTGTTTTAGCAATCTATGTCGGCTATCACGTCGTCTGGAACGTCACCCCTGCCCTGCATACGCCACTGATGGCCGTGACCAACGCGATTTCAGCGATCGTGATTGTGGGGGCCATGCTCGCTGCGGCCCTCACCGAAGGTGGTTTGGCGCGTGGCATGGGTGTGTTTGCGGTAGCCTTGGCCGCCGTCAACGTGTTCGGTGGCTTCTTGGTGACGCGACGCATGCTTGAGATGTTTAAGAAGAAAGCACCGAAGGAAAAAACCGCAGACAAAGCGGCAAACACCGGGAGTCAGGCATGATTTCCATTAACGTTGTCACCCTACTTTATTTAGTTGCCTCGGTATGTTTTATCCAGGCATTGAAAGGTTTGTCCCACCCCACCACCTCACGTATCGGTAATGCGTTCGGCATGGCCGGCATGGCCATCGCTGTGCTGACCACTGCAGCACTGATTTTTACTTTGGCGCGCGAAGGCCAAGCGGGTATCGGTTTGGGTTGGGTCGTTCTCGGCTTGCTCATCGGCGGCTCGGTCGGCACACTGATGGCTAAACGCGTCGAGATGACGAAAATGCCTGAGCTCGTGGCCTTCATGCACAGCATGATTGGTTTGGCCGCTGTGGCCATTGCAGTGGCGATCGTCGCCGAACCGCATGCGTTCAATATTGTTGCTGCAAAAGGGGCACTAATTCCGATTGGCAACCGCCTTGAATTGTTTATCGGTACGTTCGTCGGTGCCATTACCTTCTCTGGCTCGGTGATCGCGTTTGGTAAGCTCTCAGGCAAATATAAGTTCCGATTGTTTCAGGGTGCGCCCGTGGTCTTTCCCGGACAGCACATGTTTAACCTGGCCATGGCGCTGGCCATGGTCGGTTGCGGCATCTGGTTCATGGTGACCCAAGACTGGACTCCCTTTGTGATCATGACCTTGATCGCGTTTGTGCTCGGCGTGTTGATCATCATCCCAATCGGTGGCGCAGACATGCCCGTCGTGGTGTCGATGCTCAATAGCTACTCTGGCTGGGCGGCCGCAGGGATTGGTTTTTCACTGAACAACCCCATGCTGATTATTGCGGGCTCGCTCGTGGGTTCTTCAGGCGCGATTCTCTCTTACATCATGTGTAAGGCGATGAACCGCTCTTTCTTTAATGTAATTTTGGGTGGTTTCGGTGGTGCGGCAGATGCAGGTCCTGCGGCGGGCTCGGGCGTACAGCGCACGGTGCGTTCTGGTAGCCCGGATGATGCCGCGTTTTTGCTGACCAACGCAGAGACTGTGACGATTGTCCCCGGTTACGGGCTGGCCGTCGCACGCGCGCAGCACGCGCTAAAAGAACTCGCCGAAAAACTCACCGAACATGGTGTGACGGTCAAATACGCCATCCATCCGGTTGCGGGCCGTATGCCAGGCCACATGAACGTGTTGCTCGCCGAAGCCGAGGTACCTTACGACCAAGTGTTTGAGATGGAAGACATCAACAGCGAGTTCGCGCAAACAGACGTGGTGTTAGTGCTCGGTGCAAACGATGTGGTGAACCCTGCAGCAAAGACCGACCCCAAATCACCGATCGCTGGCATGCCGATTCTGGAGGCGTACAAAGCCAAAACGATTATCGTCAACAAGCGTTCGATGGCGTCTGGTTATGCAGGTTTAGATAATGAACTTTTCTACCTCGACAAAACCATGATGGTATTTGGCGATGCGAAGAAAGTGATTGAGGATCTCGCGAAGGCAGTGGAGAACTCTTAAGGCGTCAGCGCTTAAGCGTTCAGCGCTAAAGACGTAAGCGCTTAAGATAGACATCAAGCCTAGCCGAGACTGCCCACACAAAACGGGTTAGCCGTTTTAGCTAGGCTTTTTTAATTGACGTATTTGGTGACGTAGACCGTTGCGGCAAGCAGTGCTGGCAGGAGCACTACCAGCAGCATCACAATACGCCAGGTAAGCTTGGTCATTTCAGCATGAAGCGTGGTCTCGACTCGGCTGATTGCGGTAGTCATGCGGGTTTCAAGGCAAGCCAAGTCTTCACGCGTAGCGAGAGACGGGATAAGTGCTTCTAAGCGGGCGAGTCTGATTTCCATCACGGAATTTTACTGAACTACTCACCTAGATTTCTATACGTATAGCGAGTATTTTTTGTAACTGATTGCAACCGTACCATCACTTCAACGCAGCATCCACCACTTCAATCCAATGACGCACAGGTGTATCGGTTCCACTTTGTAAGTGACCGATACAACCGATGTTTGATGACAACATGACATCGGGCTGCGCTGCATTCAAATGCCCGAGCTTACGATCACGCAGTGAGGTCGAGATCTCTGGTTGCAAGACCGAATACGCGCCAGCTGAACCACAGCACAAATGACTTTCAGTGAAGGGTTGCAACGACATCCCCAATTGCGTCAAGAGTTGTTCGCTTGCCGGGCGCAAACCTTGCCAGTGTTGCAAGGTGCAAGGGGGATGAAATACGGGTCGTTTCGGTAACTTATCTGCATCGATATGCTTACTCAGTTGTTCGACGTGCGGCCCAACGATCTGGGCGACGTCACGTACGAGAGCAACGATCGTTGCTGCTTTGGGTGCATAGACGGGATCGTCACGCAGATGATGCGCGTATTCCGCCACCATCGCACCGCAACCCGAGGCGTTCATGACGATCGCATCAATCTTGCCAGACTCAACATACGGCAACCAGGCATCAATGTTTGCGCGCATCTGACTGCGTGCCGTGTCTTGATCATCTAGATGAAAATTCAATGCACCACAACAGCCTGCACCGGCGACAACTTGCGTGCCAATGCCTAAGCGGTCCAATACCCTGATGGTTGCCGCATCGATCGTGGGCATCATCGTGGGCTGCACACAACCGGCTAACAGCAATACTTGCTTGGCGTGTGCTTGCGTCTGCGGTATGGCCCCGGCGGGACGCGCTTCGACAATCTTGCGCTGCAAACTTTGCGGCAAGAACCCGCGCAGCGATTGCCCAAGCTTATAGGCTGGCGCAAACAGCGGCGAGACCAAGCCTTTACGAAGCAAGGTGCGCTGCAAGCGCTGCATAAAAGGACGCTCAACTTTCTCTTCGACGATTTGTCGACCGATATCCACGAGGTGTCCATACTGCACACCCGAGGGGCAGGTCGTTTCGCAGTTGCGGCAGGTTAGGCAACGATCAAGATGCTGCTGGGTGGCTTGCGTGGGCTCTTTGCCCTCAAGCACCTCTTTGATTAAATAAATCCGACCGCGGGGGCTATCGAGCTCATCACCCAACACTTGATAGGTTGGACAGGTCGCGCTGCAAAAGCCACAGTGCACACAGCGGCGCAAAATATCGTCCGCTTCCTGACCAAGTTTAGAGTCACGCGCCCATTCGGCAAGATTTGTCTGCATGGTGCTTAAGCCTTAGGGATCAAACGACCAGGGTTGAATAACCCCTGGGGATCAAATTCATTTTTGAGTCTTTGCGTAATAACCGCCAAACCTGGTGCGACTGGATGAAACACACCCGATTGCGGATGCGCGCTCGGCGCTTGCGCCCGGAACTGTGTCGCATGCCCACCGGCACGTACTGCTGCGTCGCGCACCACCGCAGCCTCTAGCGAGGCTGCAATCCAGCGCTGGCCACCACCCCACTCTATCAGCGTAGGGCCTAAGCCAAGCGGGCCGGCGCCTGGTGCGACCGCAACGCGCCAGAGCACCTCTGTCTTGAAGAACGGTAATTGTTGCTCACGCAGCGCACTCCAGTAGTCCTGCGCTTGCGTTTGATCCACCACAGTACCGCCAAGCTTTTGGCGCGCCGAGCGCAGCGCAGCGGCAGCGCCGGCTAGACGTACACGAAGGCGGCCTGTTGCGCCAAGCGACTCCCACGCCGTGGCAGACACGGATAACGGATGCGCACGCCAGCTATGGCAGCGCTTGAGTGACTCGGCTTCGTCAAGCTCCCACTCGAGCGTGCAGGTCTCAAACGGCTTAGGCGCAACTTTGAGCGATATCTGTGTCAACGCACCGAAGGAACCCATCGCACCGGCCAACAAACGTGAGACGTCATAGCCCGCGACGTTCTTCATGACCTCACCACCAAACTTGAGGATGCGTCCTTGCGCGTCGAGCAGATGTGCGCCCAAGACAAAGTCTTTTAACGGACCTGCCGCAAATCGACCTGGGCCGGAGAGACCCGCAGATACACAACCACCAACAGTTGCACCTGCTCCAAAAGCAGGCGGCTCAAAAGCAAGCATCTGCCCGGAAGCGTCAAGCGTATCCACAACTTCTTGTAAAGGGGTACCCGCCAGAGCAGTAACAACCAATTCTGAGGGCTGATAGTTCACGATGCCTTTTAAGCAACGCATATCCATGATGACTGGCGCCAGCCCATTCGGCACAAACGGATTGCCGTAGAAGGCCTTGGTGTCACCACCACGAATCAGCACGGGTCGCTGATCGGCAGCAGCGCTGCGCACTTGTTCGGCTAAGCCGGCCAAGATCTCGGTCGACATCGCTTAGAACCTCGGCAGATCAGAGAACGGCAAGGCACCGCCATGCACGTGCATCTTTCCATACTCGGCACAACGCACCAAGGTCGGAATGACTTTCTCTGGGTTCAACAAGCAATCGGGATCAAAGCCGCGCTTGACCGCCATAAAGGAATCCAATTCATCGCGCGTAAATTGCACGCACATTTGATTAATTTTCTCCATCCCCACACCGTGTTCGCCTGTGATCGTGCCACCGACCTCCACACAGAGTTCCAGAATTTCTGCGCCAAAGTCTTCCGCACGACGCACTTCATCCGCGATGTTTGAATCAAACAGAATCAAAGGATGGAGGTTTCCATCACCGGCATGGAAAACGTTGGCACACCGCATGGAATATTTAATTTCCATTTGCTGAATCGCCTTGAGTACGTGCCCGAGGCGTCTACGGGGAATCGTGCCATCCATGCAATAGTAGTCGGGCGATACGCGTCCCGCTGCGGGAAAAGCGTTTTTACGCCCCGCCCAGAACAACAAGCGCTCGTTCTCTGATTGCGATACCTGTAGGCGCACCGCACCAGCCTGCTGGAAGACTTTTTCCATCCGTTCGATTTCTTCGGCGACTTCTTCGATCGTGCCATCGGACTCGCACAACAAAATCGCCTCGGCTTCGGTGTCGTAGCCAGCACGCACAAAGGGCTCAACCATTTGTGTTGCTTGCTTGTCCATCATTTCAAGGCCGGCCGGAATAATGCCGGCGCCAATCACTTTGCCGACGGCATCACTTGCTTTTTCAACATCGTCAAAGCTCGCCATGATCACGCGAGCGAGCGCGGGCTTGGGTGTTAAACGTAAGGTGACTTCAGTCACCACACCTAGCATTCCTTCGGAGCCGACGAACACCGACAACAAATCCAGGCCAGGCGCATCGGGTGCCAACGATCCAAGTTCGATGACCTCGCCATCGATCGTAATGACGCGGACCTTTAAAACGTTATGAACAGTCAGGCCGTACTTCAAACAATGCACACCACCGGAATTCTCGGCGACATTGCCACCGATCGTACAGGCGATCTGACTGGAAGGATCAGGCGCGTAATACAAGCCAAAGGGCGCTACCGCCTCCGAAACAGCCAAGTTACGTACGCCTGGTTCGACCACTGCAATCGCGGCTTCGCGATCAACATGCTTTATGCGATTGAACTTGGCCAAACCGAGCAACACGCCTTGCGCGTGTGGCATCGCACCACCTGACAGGCCTGTACCGGCGCCACGCGCGACGACGGGAACACGTAATTTTTTACACGTCCTTAATACCGCCTGCACCTGCGCCTCGGATTCGGGCAATACCACCGCCATCGGCACTGAACGGTAGAGCGACAGGCCGTCACACTCATAAGGACGCGTTTCTTCTTCGCGACTCAGGATGCAATGAGGAGGCAATACCGCGCGCAAGGCTAAGAGCAGCTGCTCGCGGGAAACCGTCGCAGACGTGTTCAAACCAGGTTCAGTGATCGCGTTCATCTCAATAGCCTAGGAACGTGGATCCAGGATCTTTCCGGGATTCAAAATATTGTTCGGATCAAATGCATGCTTAAGCGACCGCATGAGGTCTAACACGTCCTCACCGTGCTCGTGCGCCATGAACTGTTTCTTGTGCAAGCCAATACCATGCTCACCAGTACAGGTGCCATCCGCCTCAATCGCTTGCGTCACGAGATGGTGATTCAAGCGTTCGGATTCTTCCCATTCCTCTTGGCTGTCTGGATCGAGCAGCATCAACACGTGGAAATTACCATCGCCGACATGACCTACGATGGTGCTCGGAAAGCTCGCTTTCTCGAGCAACCTAGTCGCTTCATCGATGCACTCTGCGAGACGAGAAATCGGCACACACACGTCGGTCGTGCTTGCACGGCACCCGGGACGCAATTGCAAGCCAGCAAAGTAGGCGTTATGACGCGCAGTCCACAGCCGATTGCGATCTTCAGGCCGCTCGGCCCACTCAAAATCCATCCCACCGCAGTCTTTCGCGAGCTCTTGCACCGTCTGTGCTTGCTCTTTCACGCTGGCTTCGGAGCCGTGGAATTCAAACAACAACAAAGGTGTTTCACGCAGGGTAAGCTTGGCGTAACGATTACCCGCCATGACGGCGTTGGCATCCATTAACTCGACACGTGCAACGGGCACACCAAGTTGAATCGTCTGGATCACGCACTGCACAGCCTCGTGCACGGTCGGGAAATTACAGACCGCAGCGCTAACGGCTTCAGGCTGTGGGTAGAGCTTGACCGTCACTTCAGTGATGATGCCGAGTGTGCCTTCGCTGCCGACAAATAAACGCGTCAAATCGTAACCAGCCGAGGATTTGCGGGCACGACGCGAGGTACGTATGACCTTGCCCTGCGCGGTGACCACCGTCAACGACACAACGTTTTCGCGCATCGTGCCGTAGCGCACAGCGTTCGTACCCGAGGCACGCGTGGCCGAC
>JBILHV010000372.1:0-2599 GCA_044350305.1 Burkholderiaceae bacterium | reverse complement strand
CGTCTGCATTGAGGAAGAGGTTTGAAAATAATTGACGGGTATCATTGTTCTATGAACCGACAGGATTGCGCTTGGGGCTGCCATGGGTTTTAGAACATCATTGGGTTCTCGCAGCTATGTATTTGCGGACTTAAAGTCTTTAATGGCCAAGGCGAGCCCCTTGCGCTCTGGAGACTGTTTGTCGGGCGTGGCGGCTGCTACATCGGAGGAACGAATTGCCGCAGCGCTCATTCTCGCTGAGGTGCCGCTGAAACGATTTCTTGATGAACCGCTCATCCCGTACGAAGAGGACGAGGTCACGCGTGTGATCTTGGATGATCACCAACCCGATTCGTTTAAACGCATTTCAGGCCTGACTGTTGGAGACTTGCGCAATTGGCTGCTCTCCGACGCGGTGGGGACAGAAGATCTAAGCCAGATCGCTCGGGGGTTAACGCCTGAGATGGTGGCAGCGGTCTCCAAACTCATGAGAAATCAAGACTTGATTTTGGTGAGTGCAAAGTGTCGGGTAGTCACTCGATTTCGGAATACGTTGGGATTAGATGGCTGCCTGTCAGTCAGGTTGCAGCCCAACCACCCCACCGATGACGTGCGAGGGGTCGGAGCCTCGATCATCGATGGTTTATTGAATGGTGCAGGAGACGCTGTCATTGGTGTGAATCCCGCCTCAGATAATTTACGCGAAACGAGCCGCATCCTTTTGTTGTTAGATAAAGTGCGTCAAAAATTTGATATTCCTACTCAAACTTGCGTCCTTGGGCATGTGACGACGACACTAAAGGCAATCGAGGGCGGGCTACCTGTCGACCTCGTCTTTCAGTCGATTGGTGGAACAGAGGGAGTGAATCGTAGTTTTGGTGTGAGTGTTGCTTTGTTGGAAGAGGCTTATGACGCTGCGTTGTCTTTGGGTCGGGGTACTGTAGGTCATAACGTGATGTATTTTGAAACGGGTCAAGGTAGTGCGTTATCCGCGAACGCACATCACGGCGTTGATCAACAAACCATCGAAGCGCGGGCCTACGGTTTGGCGCGCAGATTTAAACCTCTTCTTGTGAATAGCGTTGTAGGTTTTATTGGACCTGAATATCTCTATGACGGAAAGCAGATCATCCGCGCTGGCTTGGAAGATCACTTTTGCGGTAAGTTGCTCGGGTTACCGATGGGCGTTGATATTTGCTACACCAATCACGCCGAGGCAGATCAGGATGATATGGATACCTTGCTTACGCTACTGGGCGTGGCAGGCATTAACTACATCATGGGTGTGCCTGGCTCGGACGATATCATGCTGGGATATCAAAGCACCTCGTTTCACGATGCCTTGTATATACGGCGAGTGTTGGGCAAACGACCTGCACCAGAATTCGAAGCGTGGCTCAAGAAGATGGGCGTGACGGACGAGCGAGGAGATCTCATTTGTCACGCAGATGTACAGGCATTGTTGAAATTTGAAGGAATCTAACGTGACCGAGTACAAATTAGGACCGGATCAATCTTCATTTTTAGAGGCGACGCCAGCATGGTCCGCCTTGAAGGAATTTACTCGAGCCAGGATCGCGCTTGGACGGACAGGGGTGAGTCTGCCAACAAACGAACTTCTTGAATTTCGACTTGCTCACGCCAGAGCGCGCGACGCAGTGCATGAAGCGCTCGATGTAGAGACGCTCACGCAAGGTTTGGTTCAAATGGGAATTGATCCTATCGCTGTCTCGAGCAGAGCCGAAAATAGAGAGAACTATCTGTTACGACCAGATTTAGGTCGTCGCCTCTCGGATATGGGCATTCGCACTTTGGAAGAGTCGATCTGTCAATCGCGCGTCGCGCCCTGCGCGATAGCATGTGTTGTTGCGGATGGACTCTCAGCGAGAGCGGTTCAAACGCATGCTGTGCCGACGCTCAAGGCACTACAGACCCTCGGGCTGCAGCTCGACACCTCGACATTTATAGTGGCCACGCAAGCGCGCGTGGCGCTTGGCGATGAGATCGGTGAGGTCTTGGGCGCTGAGATCGTAGTGGTGTTGATTGGCGAGAGGCCAGGTTTATCGGCGCCCGACAGCATGGGAATCTATATGACCTGGCATCCGAGGGTTGGACGTAACGACTCTGAGCGCAACTGTATATCTAATATCCGACCCGAGGGTTTGAGTTATGCTGGCGCAGCGCAGAAGCTGGCCTGGTTAATTGCGCAAGCCAGGGTTATTTGTAAAACTGGCGTGGATTTAAAAGAAGCGTCTGAACATGAAACAGATACGATGAGGATACAAAGATGAGTCAGTCTGGGCGGAAAGATGGGAAAGCAAAGCATGGGGTTGTGGCGTTCTATAAAGCATGTGCGCTGATTGGTATGTTTTTGGTGACGGGCCTTGCGCAGGCTGCTTGGCCAGACAAGCCCGTTACGTTCATTGTGCCGTTTCCACCTGGAGGGCCGGTAGACACAACGGCGCGCCTGACGACTGTGCCGTTATCTCAGTTGTGGTCAGTCGCTACGCCGATTGATAACAAGGCAGGCGCGGGCGGTATCGTCGGTGCGCAAGCGGCCGCTAAGGCAGCGCCCGATGGATACACCTTTTTCTTTGCTGCAATCCACCACGCAGTACTG
>JBILHV010000370.1:0-2604 GCA_044350305.1 Burkholderiaceae bacterium | reverse complement strand
ACCTCAAGCGGATTAGGTTTTAACTGAGGGGCTGAAGGCAACCAACCCATGCGTTCAGACTTTGCATTCAGATCTAGCATACTGAGCTGTTTGTATTTGTTTGCCTCAGCGGTAGGTGACAAAATCTCATCGAGATGGAGTTTCTCGTGACGCCATTGACTGGTGTGTGCATAAAAGAAGCTCGTGCCATTCATTTGACGCGGTGGTCGTGACCAGTCTAGTGCGAACGCCAGCGGTGCCCAACCGAACTGTGGCCGTAATTTCTCTTGTCCGACATAATGCGCCCAGCCTCCGCCACTCTTTCCAACGCAACCGCACATCATCAATAAGTTGATGATGCCGCGATAGGTCATATCCATGTGGTACCAGTGGTTGAGTGCTGCGCCAACGATAATCATCGACTTGCCCTCGGTATTGTGGGCATTTTGTGCAAACTCGCGCGCGACCTGAATCACTAGTTCCGGCTTAACAGTCGTGTGCTTTTCTTGCCAGGCGGGTGTGTAGGGGATATCGTCATCGTAGCTTGAGGCAACATTTGCACCGCCTAAACCTCGATCAATGCCGTAGTTCGCCATTTGTAAGTCGTAGACCGTGGCAACGCGCGCGGACGTGCCATCCGCCAGGGTCAGCGTTTTGACGGGGACGTGACGCACTAGCAATTCGTCATGTTCACCCCCAAAGTATGGAAACGCTACGCCAACGATTTCGTCGTGATTTTCAAGAAGCGTTAGCGTTGGATCAATATCACGACCCGATGCCGCATCTTTTTTCTCGAGATTCCAGCGCCCAACTTGTGCCCCGTCGTTGACCTTGCCTTCGCCCCAGCGCAAGCCTATCGCGCCGTTCGGCACGACGAGTTCGCCACTGAGGGCGTCAAGCAGCAGTGTTTTCCATTCAGGATTATTAGCTTCGCCGTGATTTTGCGTTAAATGTGATGCACGCAAAAAATGATCAGGTGCCCACTGACCGCCGTGCTCTTTTAATAAAACCAGCATCGGCATGTCGGTGTATTGCTTGGCATAGGCGCTAAAGTATGGAGACTTGCCGCTTAGGTGAAACTCTTTTAGAACGACATGCCCCATGGCCATGGCCAAGGCGGCATCGGTGCCTTGTTTAGGTGCTAGCCAGATGTCGCCAAACTTGACCATCTCCCCATAGTCGCTTGAAATGGCAACGGTTTTGGTGCCCTTGTAACGTACCTCGGTATAAAAGTGTGCATCAGGCGTTCGGGTTTGCGGTACGTTGGAGCCCCATACCATTAGGTAGGTTGAGTTATACCAATCGGCTGATTCGGGTACGTCTGTTTGTTCGCCCCACACTTGAGGGCTTGCAGGCGGAAGGTCGCAGTACCAATCATAAAAGCTTAGGCATACTCCGCCGATTAGACTGAGGTAACGCGAACCCGCAGCGTACGACACCATCGACATCGCTGGGATGGGCGAAAAGCCGATCACGCGATCCGGGCCGAATTCTTTGATAGTAAAGGCATTGGCCGCAGCGATCATCTCGGTGACTGTCTCCCAGTCCGCCCGCACAAAGCCCCCTAAACCTCGTACGCTCTTGTAGTGCTTCGCCCGCTCGGGGTGTTGGCTAATGTGTGCCCAGGCTGGGATTGGATCCATGGTGAGGCGCGCCTCGCGCCACATCTCCATGAGGCGTCCACGCATCATGGGGTGTTTAACGCGCTGCGCCGAATATACATACCAACTATATGAGGCTCCACGGGGACAGCCACGCGGTTCGTGGTTTGGTAGATCTGGGCGAGTGCGTGGGTAGTCAGTCTGTTGAGTTTCCCAGGTAATTAAACCGCTTTTGACGTAGACCTTCCAGGAACAAGAGCCCGTGCAATTCACCCCATGTGTTGAACGTACAATTTTGTCGTGCTGCCAACGCTGTCTGTAGGCGTTTTCCCACTTGCGGTCTTCGCTTACGACGGCGCCATGGCCATTGGAAAATGTCTCGGTCGTGCGCGAAAGAAAATTTAAGCGATCTAAAAAATGACTCATGACTGCACTCCAATTATTCTACGTGTGACATCTGCTAAATACAGGCTTAGTGCGTATCGATGTTGAGTCTGGTTGCTAGCATGGCATCGGCGCTTTGGCGCGCGCATACCAAATCCACGTGACGGCGACGCAGCTGAAATAAAACAACACAAAGCAAAATAAAGCGGCGTGGGGTGTGCCTGTCAGGTCGATCGAGGTGCCAAAGCTCTTTGGAATAAAGAACCCACCATACGCACCAATTGCGCTTGAAAATCCCAAGACGGCTGCAGCCTCTTTGCTGCCATCAATCAATGCTTGCTTTTGTGAAACAGGATCTGGCTTTGCGCATCCCTGTCGGTCGTTTAGAAAAATGACAGGAATCATTCGAAAAGTCGACCCGTTACCTATCCCAGTGAGGGCAAACAAAATAATGAACAGAGTCAGAAAGCCAGTAAAATTTCCGGTGTTGCCCTGACTAGGTAAAAAATACATAACGCCAAGCACCGCGAGCATCATCCCAATGAAAGTCCAGAGGGTGACGCGGGCGCCGCCGATTTTGTCAGACACCCAGCCGCCAACCGGGCGCACTATTGCGCCGACCAGCGGACCGAGAAACGCA
>JBILHV010000371.1:0-2604 GCA_044350305.1 Burkholderiaceae bacterium | reverse complement strand
CGCACATCTTTTGCACTACCCGTTCCCGACGCTTGATTCCTTGATTGAGAAGATCAATCGCTATTCTGGCGATGCGGCAAACATGATGTTTGCCGAGGGTAAGCGGGCAGGACTGCCAATGATCGTCATCCACAGTATGTGGACTTTTATCCGCATCTATTTTTTAAGATTAGGGTTTCTGGATGGTCGGCATGGTTTTGTTTTGGCTGTCACCGCAGCATCTGGAAATTTTTTACGTTATGCAAAGTTGATGTTTTTGGTTGAGACTAACGATCGAGCTTCCAACAAAGTGAAAGACCGGCAGTCATGAAAGTTTTGTACACAAACTTTCATGGCCGTAACGGTGGTGGACACGTTACCTATATTGTGAATCTGTTGCATGGGTTGTCGGCGCAACATCAACTAACTGTTGCAACACCGGCCTCTAGTCGCCTGTATCGCCACGCGTCGGCGATTGATGGTGTTCAGTTGGTTGATATGTCTTACACCACACGTCCTTCCTCTTGGCTTAGGCCTCGCGCGCAACTAAAGGCCCTGATCGAATGTGAGCAATTTGATGTGATCCACGTGAACGGTTCAGCCGACCATAAGCAGGTGATGCTGGCTGTGGTGGGTATGCATCCGCGCCCACGCATTGTGTTTACTAAGCATAACGATCATGCACTCAAGAGCGTAGGGCATTGGCTGCGTGCCAGATTTGCGACCGATTGCGTCATCGCGGTGAGCGACTACATCAAAGGTCTGGTGGTCGACTCTCCCTATAAACGCTGTGACATCCGTACCATTCGACATGGCATTGACACTGATTTTTTTTCACCAGTCTCCGCCCAAGAGAAGCAAGCGCTGCGTCTAGTGCAACTTGGGCCGGACGCGAAGGATAAGCTTGTGTTGGTCAGTACCGGTGGAACCGACTATGAAAAAGGTTGGCTCGATCTTGTTGCGGGAGTCGCACAGTTGCCCGAGGGGCTCAGAGAGCGCTTTCATATCGTTGTTGCAGGTGACCATCCTAGCTCGGAGAAGCTTGCTCGCGTTCAGGCTTTGGGGATGACGCAACAAGTGAGCTACCCAGGCCTGATTGATGACGTACGTGCTGTATTGGCCGCCGGTGATATTGGATTTGTCTTGTCTTACCAAGAGGCGCTGTCGTTTGCCTGCCGTGAACTGATGGCCCTAGGTCTCCCAGTGCTTGTGACCCGAGTCGGGGGCTTACCCGAAAATTTAATTGAAAATGAATCCGGCTGGATTGTGCCACCCCAATCGCCTGCGCAAATTGCGCTAATCTTGACAACAATCCTGGAGCAGCCAAGTGTTCTTGTGCAGATGGGGCATCATGCCAGGCAGCATGCGGTGACACATTTTCAGCTTGCAGATTTTGTGCAACTCACCTTAAAGGCTTATCACGCAGAGGCTGGTGGACACGTATGACGCAACCGATCCCTATCCTGATGTACCACCAAGTCGCGGTGCCCGCGGCGCGTGGGACGCAGTTTCGCGGGTTGACGGTGCACCCCTCAAGCTTTCGACGTCAAATGACGTGGATGAAGCGACTCGGGTATCGTGGTCTCAGTATGCGTGATTTGACGCCTTATCTGGCAGGTGAGCGTACGGGGAAGGTGTTTGGCATCACCTTTGATGATGGATTTCGTAATGTTTTCGAGAACGCTTTACCGGTGTTGTCAGAACTCGGATTCACTTCTACCAATTATTTTGTCGCAAATCAATTCGATGGTGGCAATATTTGGGACCAAGGCAAAAACATTCCGTTTGCGCCCTTGATGTCGGTTGCGCAAGCACGTGCTTGGCTGTCGGCGGGACAGGAGGTAGGATCCCACACCTTGGATCACGTTCATTTGCCGCAGATTCCTGTGGATGAAGCGCGCCGGCAGATCAGCTTGTCCCGCGAGATTCTTGAGCAAGAAACCGGCACTCGTGTCACCGCCTTTTGCTATCCCTACGGTGACTTCAAGCCTGAGCACGGCTTGCTTGCAAAAGAGGCGGGGTATACGACTGCGACCACGACGAACCGCGGTCTTGCGAATACTGCAGATGACCCATTTTTCTTACCCAGAGTCGGTATCTGGCGCACGACCCACCTATTGCGCTTCTTACAGAAGTGTTTGACGCGTCATGAAGACCGCCGACGTGCCTAAGCGCTTGCGAATAGCGCTGCTCACCGAGCGGTTTGGTCATCAGTTTGGTGGTGCGGAGTCCTACGCTGTGAGTTTGTTTCGCGTGTTGTCACAGCGCCATGAGGTCACGGTATTTGCCCGCGAGTTCGATCACGACTTAGCTGTTAAAGAACATGTGGTGTCGATCTCTTCGTGGTGTCCGAGCTGGTTACGCCTTTGGTGGTTTTCCAGGCGTTGCGACCAACTGACTCGAACAGGGTTTGATATTACCCATAGCCACTCGAACGCCGGATCAGCCAACATCCAATTGATGCACGTCTCTCCGGTGCGCTATCGACGTTTTTTTAAGCGATCTTTATTTCAAAAGCTATTGGTGTGTCTGACGCCTGTAAAAGTAGCTTATTTGTGGATGGAATCCCAAGCCGTAAAGGCTGCTGCTGGACATGTACTGGTTGCAGTCGCCCCCATCGTCAAG
>JBILHV010000369.1:0-2607 GCA_044350305.1 Burkholderiaceae bacterium | reverse complement strand
CAAAGTCCAGATAAAATTGTGTCGATACTCAATCGGGTTACGAACGCAAATCAAGAGGCGGCTAAGTTAATCCTGAGTCTGAAGAAATTATTCGTCAAACGGATGGACGAGCGCACGCTCTGCGAGCTGGATTCAATGGTCGAGTCCGTCGTCGAACTCTACGCGAGCCGGATCAAACAATCTGGGATCGAATTTGAATGCCGTGCACACACTGGCGCTCGTGCAATATTGGACGATGGTTTGATTCGGCGCGTCATCTCGAACCTGCTGGCCAATGCGCTGGACGCGTGCAACGCTACCGGTCGTAAGGATTTAAAGGTAATCGTCACCAGTCAGGTCGAGGGTGGCGCGTGGTATGTTTCGGTTTCTGATAACGCGATGGGGGTGCATCCGAGTGTGATGCATAAGGTATTTGGTTTGTTTGCTACAACAAAGTCCGATGGCACAGGCGTGGGCTTGTGGTTGAGTCAGCATATTATCGAGATCCATGCTGGTTCCATTCGTTTTGAAAATCTTGACGCGGGTGGCGTCAAGTTTTCGTTCCGAATCCCCCTGAGCGATACCTCAAATCAGCCTAATAGCTTGCCAAGTCTTAGCGCTTCAACTTAGCAAACGCCGCAGCCATCGCACCTTGCGCACTTGGCGCGGCACTCGCTCCTTTGTTTTGCTTGCCGCTGTTCGAGCCCCCCGCAGGACGATTGCTCGCTGACGGAGCGCTGCCTGCGCTGCGCACCACTGGCGTTTCGTCATTCAAACGCATCGTCAACGCAATCCGCTTGCGTGGAATATCGACCTCTTGTACCCGCACTTTGACGGTCTGGCCGACGCGTACGACGTCCCGCGGATCCGAGACGAACTTTTCTGCCAGAGCGGAGATATGCACCAAGCCATCCTGGTGCACACCGATATCCACAAAGGCTCCAAAGTTTGCAACGTTTGTGACGACGCCCTCGAGCAGCATGCCTGGCAACAGGTCGTTGAGGGTCTCAACGCCTTCTTTGAAAGTTGCGGTTGTGAACTCTGGTCGCGGATCACGACCAGGTTTTTCAAGCTCCAGCAAAATGTCGCGTACGGTGGGGACACCGAAGCGCTCATCGGTAAATTCTGACGGCGATAAGCCTTTGAGCTTGTCGCGATTGCCAATCACTTCTTTCATGTCGGCCGCAATTTTCTTCAAAATACGTTCCACCACTGGATAGGCCTCGGGGTGGACGGACGACGCGTCGAGCGGATTGTCACCATTGGGAATTCGCAAGAATCCTGCCGCTTGTTCAAAGGCTTTTTCACCGAAACGCGGGACGTCTTTGAGTGCGCTACGGTTGGGAAATACACCTTTGGCATCGCGATGCGACACAATGTTTTTAGCCAGCGTGCTGTTCAGCCCCGACACTCGGGTCAAGAGCGCTGCTGAAGCGGTGTTGACGTTCACACCGACCGCATTCACGCAGTCTTCGACCACGGCGTCCAGTGAGCGCGCCAATTCGCGCTGGTTCAAATCGTGTTGATACTGGCCAACGCCAATGGCTTTGGGTTCGATTTTGACGAGTTCGGCTAAGGGATCTTGCAGGCGTCGCGCAATCGAGGCTGCCCCACGTAAGGTTACGTCAAGATCTGGAAACTCGAGTGCGGCGAGCTCGGAGGCTGAATACACCGAGGCACCGGCTTCAGAGACCACAACACGTGTGAGCTTCAAATCTGGTTGCGCGGCCATCAAATCTACAACTAATTTTTCAGTCTCCCGCGAGGCGGTGCCGTTGCCGATTGCCACGAGCTCGATCTTGTGACGGCGTGCGATGGTCGCAAGTGTGGTGAGCGAACCCACGCGATCACGGCGCGGTTCAAAGGGATAGATGGTGGCGGTTTCAACGACTTTACCGGTGTGGTCGATGGCGGCAATTTTGACGCCTGTGCGAATACCTGGATCGAGCCCAAGCACCGCTTTGGGGCCCGCAGGCGCTGCAAGCAGCAGATCCTTCAGATTGGCTGCAAACACACGGATCGCTTCAGCTTCGGCCGACTCGCGCAAGCGCGTGAGCATTTCGGTTTCGAACATCGTGAGTAGCTTGACGCGCCAGGTCCAGCGGGCGACATCGGCCAACCACTTGGCCCGCGGCGTCGGGGCTGCATCGAACAAGCCTTTGCCGAGCTCAAGAAAACGGGCAACGCGTTCGACACAAGGATGAGGGATGAGGATGTCTTGCGAGGCTTCGATCCCAATGCGCAATTCCAGAGCGCCTTGCTGTCGGCCGCGCAGCATCGCCAAAATACGATGCGAAGGAAGTGTGCGAAGCGGTTCATTGAAGTCGAACCAGTCACGGAAGTTCGCGCCCTCGGCTTCTTTGCCATCTGCCACGTTTGAATACAGATAACCCTGCATCCACAGGTGATTACGCATATCGGCTAGCAAGTCTGCGTTTTCAGCATAGCGCTCGGCCAGAATGTCGCGCGCACCGTCCAGTGCGGTTTTCGCGTCTGCAATGCCTGCTTCGGCATTCAGATATTGGGCGGCGAGGGCGTGTGGGTCGCACTGAGCGTCCGCGAGGATGCCGTCGGCCAAGGGTTCCAGCCCCGCTTCACGAGCGATTTGAGCGCGTGTGCGACGCTTAA
>JBILHV010000059.1:0-8063 GCA_044350305.1 Burkholderiaceae bacterium | reverse complement strand
GTGATTGTACTTGTTGTCCCGGACCCGCTTGAACAGACAGGCGATAAACAATCGTGGTCGTCGCCAGTACCAAACCAGCCGCACCCCCATTGTGCAGGACTGCGATCAACAGCGGCCAATGAAAGAAAATCGTTGTCAACCCTGTCACGAGCTGCGCCGTCAGGAGTATTAAAACTAATTGTGCAGGGCCACGCGTCGCCCTATCCGCGAGTAATCGCCATGCCAAGATGCCGAGTACGGCAAACACAACAAACGCAAAATTACGATGTACCCAATGGATGCCTGTCAATGCCATCTGGGAGATCATTTCACCGCTAGGCATTTCACCCAGCCCACGCACCACAGAAAAGCCATTGCGTAAGTCCATCTCCGGCATCCAACTGCCGTGACAGGTTGGAAAATCCATGCAAGCTAAGGCTGCGTAATTTGTACTAACCCAACCCCCCAGGACGATTTGCACGGCCAACAACACCACCCCCAGCAACGCCCACGATCGATATCTGAAGGTCGCAACCGCTGGTCGCTCGTACGCACGCTCGCGTGCCGCTAGCCATGTCATCAGTCCTAAAAGAAACATGCCACCAAAAAGATGTGCCGTGACGACGGCGGGCATCAACTTCTGCGTCACCGTCCAAGCGCCAAACGCCCCCTGTATACAAACAGCCACCAACGTGGCGATAGCAAGCTTAGGCGAATACCCAAGTGCGGTGCGATGGCGCCAGCCAAGCCCCGCGATCAAAATGATCAGCAAGCCTAGCAAGGCACCCACATAGCGATGAATCATTTCGATCCAGGCTTTAGGCAAGGTCACTGGGCCGTCAGGCATCACTTTCGCCGCTTCACGTATGGAGTCCAGCGCACCAATCGGCGTGACGCTGCCATAACAGCCCGGCCAGTCAGGGCAGCCCAGGCCTGAATCTGTCAACCGAACGAAAGCACCAAACATGATGAGATCTAAGGTCAAGAACCATGTCAAAAAGACAATGCGTCGATAGCGGCCGCGCGCAGCATCATGCGTTGTCGGTTTTGTTGCAATGGGCTCGTTCATCACCTTACTTTCCATTCGGTCTCTTCGCTCTCTTTCACTATCCGATCCGCGAGTTAGCGATCAATTTACGAATCTGATTACGAAATTTTTCAGGATCTGCTTCAGGCGGATATTGCAAAATCAAGTTGCCACGCGGGTCGATGACCCACAGAGGCTTTGCAAGCGCCTCACGCGCCTCAGCATCCGACGCCTGCGGAAGTAAAAACTGCTTCAACACGTCTGGCTTGATGCGCACCATCACCGCACCTTTATAGGCCTCGAGAACTTTCTCCGGCACGGGTGCGTCATCGGTAATAAACCATATGCGCATTAAACGTTCAACATGCTTACCCTGACTCGCGTGCGAGTTACGCAAAATAAACAGCTTGCGTGCGCAGGACTCCGGGCACGCTGCGTCATCTGCGGCAAGCAATAACCACTTGCCTTTCAGCGAATTTAAGTCAAAAGGCTTTCCATCCAATGTCGTTGCGGGCAACGCCGACACGCTCGGAATGGGGCGCTGCGGATCGATCAGCATGCCGTAGCTCGCACTACCCTCGGGTCGCAAGCTTGGATTGAAGTAAACGAGTAAAGCGCCAAGAACGGGAGCCAAACTCATGAGAAAAATAGCAATCAATGGTCCACGGCCACGAGGCTTAGCAGCAACCAGGGGTTTAAGGTTCACAGAGGTATTCACACACATCCCACTTGTTAAGTTTGTCGACGTCTATGGCGAACAAAGCGCCACAGCACGACACAACATGCAATCAAGGCAATGGCCGCAAACCCAAACCATTGGGTCGCATACCCAACATTCTTGTCCGCATCCAACGATGGCATGGGCCAGTTGCGCACGAGTCCGTCCTGCGCAGGACTACGTTGCAGCAACACCACGGGCAAAAACTTTAATCCTGTGCGCTCGGCCAACGAAGCAAGATCCAAATTTTGCACGCGGACCACAGTAGAAGTATCCACCCAGCCTGCTTCGGTTGCAGCAATACCCTTCCATGACGAAGGCAAACCACTGTCCTCGCCTTTTTGGCTCGTCCACAGCTCAAACAGTCGAGGGACACGCAACGACATTTCGCCTTCGATCATTTGTCGACTAGCCGACGTTTCTATTTTAGGCGCCTGTTGGGATCCGATGGGACGGGGAACCCAGCCCCGCACGACCAGCACGGCCGAGCCGCCCTCAAGCACTAGGGGCGTCGCCAGCCATAAGCCTGGGCGACCATCCAGATTACGGTTGTCCAGCAGTACGCTGAACTGCCCCGCCCACTGCCCTGTTGCCGACGCTGCTCGCCAGGCCTGAACCGCTTCTGTGGTCATGTTGGGGAGTATCTCAAGCGGTGCCGCCTGACGACCTCGCTCAATCTCGGCGCTAATGGCGCGTCGCTCATCGGCACGATTTAACTGCCACCGCCCAAGCGAACCGCACACGAGCGCCACGATCCCAAGCAGCAGCAACGCAAGCAAAGTGAGCCTATTGGACGAAGAGTGCTGCATGTCTGCGATAATTCCTTTTTATCTGAGGGACTTTAATGCGTATCTTTGTGATCATTGCATTCATTGGAATTCTAGGTAGCCTTGGTTCAGCATTGTTTTATCTGATGCGAGACAAAGGCACTTCAAACAAGACAGTCAACGCGCTCACGGTGCGCATCGGTATTTCCGTCGCTCTGTTTTTGTTCCTGCTTTTTTCCCACTGGATGGGATGGATAGAAACGACAGGCTTTCAACGTTAACGCCCCACCTTAAAAACAAAGAGGCCAGCTAAGCCGGCCTCTTTTGTTCCGTATGGTCAGACTGGCGGCTTAGAACCAATACACAAAAAGATACAGTCCTAGCCAAACTACGTCGACAAAGTGCCAATACCACGCCGCACCTTCAAAGCCAAAATGATGATCGGCTGTGAAATGACCTTTAAGCAAACGGATCCAAATCACAGTCAGCATTGTTGCGCCCAACAACACATGAAAGCCGTGGAACCCCGTCAGCATGAAAAATAATGAGCCGAAAGCGCCCGAGTTGAACTTTAAGTTCAAGTCTGTGTAGGCGTGGTAGTACTCATAGCCCTGGCAGATCACAAAGATAAAGCCAAGCACAATCGTCGCAAACAACCACAGGCTTGCCTTACTACGATGATTTTCACGCAACGCATGGTGCGAGATCGTCAGCGTCACGCCTGAGCTCAACAACAGAGCCGTGTTAATCGTGGGCAACCAGAAGGGGCCCATGGTTTGAAACGACTCAACCACTCCAGCTGGGCCGAGGTTTGGCCATACGGCATTGAAGTCTGGCCACAACAACTGCTTGTGATCCAAATCACCTAGCCATGGCAAGGTAATCGTACGGGTATACCAAAGCGCGCCAAAGAATGCCGCAAAGAACAGGACGTCAGAGAAGATGAACCAGCTCATGCTCCAGCGATAGGAGAGGTCAATGCGCTGGCTATTCATGCCGGCCTCAGACTCATGGATGGCATCACCAAACCAGTAGTACAAAACCACAAACAAGCCAAGCACGCCAGCCAGCACCGCCCACTTTGCGGGGCTCACGCCGTTGATCCAAGCAGAAGCTCCAAGCATCACGACCAACAAACAGACGCTCGCGCGCACAGGATGCGCAGAGTCTGGTGGCACATAGTAATAAGGTGCCTCTTTACCGTGGACCGAGTGGGATGCACTCATAGTGTTCTCCATGCTACGAATAGTTAAATTATTTAAAACTAGACAATACCAAGCCCACGATGGTGACTAGGCTGACCACAAACAATACCCCAAACAATAAGCCTGCAACGACCAAGTGCACAGGATTAAGCTTTTCAATGTCCTCTTGATATCCCGTGCCTTTTCTAACTCCAAACATCGCCCAGGCGATCGCCTTGAGAGTCTGAAAGAAGTTCAGCTTGCGCTGCGCTAACTGCTTAAGATCTTCGCTCATAACTTAGCGTGTTCCGTTATGTTCAAGCGAAAAAATGCGTATAAAACTGACGACTGATTGTCCACCCGAACAACGCTAGAACAAGTACTAGGAAAATCAAACCTGCCCGTCTATTTTTCTTACGTTGCTCTGGCGTCATCCCCATCGCCTTACTTAACCTCGGGGGGTGTTTCGAACGTATGGAATGGGGCAGGCGAAGGCACCGTCCATTCCAACCCTTCAGCGCCTTCCCACGGCTTGGCCGCAGCGCGCTCGCCTTTGCCAGCATATGATTTCAACACGATATACAAGAACAAGAGCTGCGACAGACCAAACCAAAATGCACCAAGTGTTGCGACCTGGTGGAAATCAGTGAACTGTGCGGCATAGTCTGCGTAACGCCGTGGCATGCCGGCGAGGCCCATGAAGTGCATCGGGAAGAACGTGATGTTGAACGAAATCATGCTCATCCAGAAGTGCCACTTGCCCAGGCGTTCGTCATACATATATCCCGACCACTTGGGTAGCCAGTAATAGGTCCCTGCGAATAGTCCAAACAGGGATCCGGCAACCAACACATAATGAAAGTGTGCGACCACGTAATACGTATCGTGCACCTGAATATCGATTGGGGCCATTGACAAGATCAAGCCGGTAAATCCGCCGATCGTAAACACGAAAATAAAGCCAATCGAAAACAGCATCGGTGTTTCAAATGTCATCGAGCCACGCCACATCGTCGCGACCCAGTTAAATACTTTCACACCCGTAGGGATAGAAATCAACATCGTCGCATACATGAAGTACAGCTGGCCTGTCACCGGCATACCGGTCGCAAACATGTGGTGTGCCCAAACAATAAACGAGAGGATCGCGATCGATGCTGTTGCATACACCATCGATGCATAACCAAACAACTGTTTACGGGCGAAGGCTGGGATGATTGCCGACACAATTCCAAACGCCGGCAAAATCATGATGTACACCTCGGGGTGACCAAAGAACCAGAAAATATGCTGGTAAAGAACTGGGTCACCGCCAACCGCTGCGTTAAAGAAGCCTGTGCCGAAGTGACGGTCCGTCAAGACCATTGTGATCGCAGCCGCCAAGACGGGCATCACAGCAATGAGTAGATAAGCGGTGATCAGCCATGTCCAGCAAAACAAAGGCATCTTCATCAAGGTCATGCCAGGCGCACGCATATTCAAGATTGTCACGACGATGTTAATCGCGCCCATGATGGACGAGGCGCCCATGAGGTGCATGGCAAAAATCGCCATGTCCATTCCTGGGCCCATCTGCGAGGTCAGTGGCGCATAAAGCGTCCAGCCGGCTGCCGTTGCGCCACCTGGGACAAAAAACGAACTCGACAACAAGATACCCGCCACTGGCAGGAGCCAAAAACTGAAGTTATTCATGCGCGCGAAGGCCATGTCCGATGCACCAATCTGCAAAGGAATCATCCAGTTCGCGAAGCCAACAAAGGCGGGCATGATGGCGCCAAACACCATAATCAAGCCATGCATGGTCGTGAATTGGTTGAACAACTCAGGGCGGAAGAACTGCAAGCCGGGCTGAAACAGCTCCGTGCGCAGCAGTAGCGCCAAAACGCCCCCAAGCATAAGCATCGCGAACGAGAAAATCAGGTACATCGTTCCGATGTCTTTATGGTTGGTCGCAAACAACCAACGACGCCAACCATGCAAAGATGGGCCGTGATGGTCGTGTGCATGGTCATGGTCGTGTGCATGGTCATGACCATGTCCGTGGCCTGCTACGTGATCTGCTGGAACGCTACTCATGTTGGACTCCTATCCCGCTTTAAGCTGTCACCAACATACTCTATTGGTGATCAACGCATCTTTACGAACAGCCGCAAAAATATGCGGCCGCATCACTCTAATCAACTATCGTGCTGCCTTGATATCCGCCGGCGCCACCACGGGATCCTGACCCTTTCCTGCATTGGTCCAAGAAGCACGTGTGTAGGTGATCACGGCGGCGATTTCAACATCGTTTAACTGAGCAGCGTACGACTGCATCGCGGTGCCAGGCTTACCCTTAAGCAAAATCTGGATGTTGTCCGCCTTGGGACCCATCACGATCTTGCTCGCATCAAGCGCAGGGAACGCGCCCACCACACCTTTCCCGCTTCCCTGGTGGCAAGCGACGCAATTCGCCGCATAGACTTTCTCTCCGCGAGCGATCAGCTCAGGGCCGGTCCATTCTTTGTTGGGATCGTCAGCCTGCGCAGCAAGTAGTTTTTTCTGTTCATCCGCCCACTTAGCGTAGTCAGCTTCAGACACGACCTTGACAACGATTGGCATAAACGCGTGATCTTTACCGCAGAGCTCCGTACATTGCCCGCGATACTCGCCGATTTTGTCAGCGCGAAACCACGTATTGCGTATGAAGCCCGGGATCGCATCTTGCTTGACGGCCAGGTCTGGAACCATCCATGAGTGAATCACGTCGGCTGCAGTGACTGCAACGCGGACCTTTTTACCAACTGGGACGACAAGGGGATTGTCCACTTCCATCAAGTAAGTTGGGCCCTTGGGCTCGCGACCCTCAATCTGCGCACGCGGCGTAGCGAGGTTAGAGAGAATCTTTACGCCAGTGGCTGGGCCGTCGATGTACTCGTACCCCCATTTCCACTGGTAGCCGGTCACTTTGACCGTAAGATCTGCACCGCTGGTGTCTTTCATCGCAACGACTGTGCGTGTTGCAGGCAAGGCCATGGCAATAACGATCAAGAATGGCACGACCGTCCAAGCAACTTCGACACCCATGTGCTCGTGGAAGGTGGCAGGCTTATAACCCTTAGACTTTCGGTGCGCCCAAATTGAGTAAAACATCACCCCAAACACGGCAGCGAAGATCACGAGGCAAACAATAAGCATAAACCAGTGCAACCACGCCACGTCGCGCGCGATCTGGTTGACTCCCTCGGGGAGATTAAGTTGGTTGACCCGCGGGCCACCCGGCATGTCTTTAACTTGTGCACTGGCAGCGCCAATCCAGAACATGGCACAGACACCCAGCAACCCTGTCAACTTCTTCATGCTTACCTCGAAACACATCGCACTTCTCTGTTCACGAGTGAGCTTTAACCCGCGACAGATACTGCGCAAAAATTATCAGAGGGCTTAAGCCGCGGCAACGCCACGTACGCATAAGCCCGCGTATCGTATGGAAACGGGTGAGATTATAGCGGACGCTCGCTTAGCTTGCTCCGCTACAATCGTAAAACCCCATTTGACAATCAATATCAATGCAACAGACCAACCGCTTGCCCAACAAAGCCGAGTTGTACCGCTTTCTGCAGACCTTACTGTCTCGCGCGGCGCAGGCCCCACACCACGGCTCTCTGCCATTGTTTATCGCTGGCCGTCGCTGCGGAACGCTATTTCCAGGGGCTGTTTCAGCCATCGCCAACATGCCCGGGGTCGAGATTGCGGCCATTCGCGTCGATTTTGGACGCCATCACCCGACCGGCGTTGCGCTGAATAACCTATTGGCTGAAATCGCCCAAGCCTTGCGACAGGCCGGCAAAACACCCGGTTGGCGCGGCGAATTGCTAGATGTGATGCCAGACACCCCCGACAGTGCACCGATCGGTGCAATTGAACGCGGCACCATGCGCCCACTCGGGCTGATTACACAGGCCGTGCACTTAAGCGGCTGGTCGCAAGACGGCAAACTATGGGTGGCCAGGCGCTCCCTGACCAAAGCCACTGACCCAGGCATGTGGGACACCTTGGTCGGAGGTTTGGTGAGTGCTGGGGAACCCGCCGACTTAGCGCTCGAGCGTGAGTCGGACGAAGAGGCCGGACTCGATCTTGCGGACATACAGAATCGGTCGCCCCTGCGTAAGATCACCCGTATGCAACGCCAAATCCCAGAGGGATACCAATGTGAAGAGGTTCTAACCTGTGAGTGCGAGCTCACAGACGGCATCATCCCAAAAAATCGGGATGGTGAGGTGATGGAGATAGACTGTTTTGCGCCGAAAACGGTCTATGAAATGCTGGTGGCAGGCGACTTTACGCTTGAGGCCTCGATCGTATTGACCGAAGACTTATGGCGCCGCGCGCCCAAAAATTAAGCGCTT
>JBILHV010000367.1:0-2623 GCA_044350305.1 Burkholderiaceae bacterium | reverse complement strand
CCTGGGTGACGGCGGCAATATGCGAAGTTGACATGAAATTCCACTCTATAGTTGGGAATCAAGGATAATCCAGATCTCTCATCGCCGGCGCCCCGGCGGTGTCCACAATCTAAGAATTCCTATGGCCCTGCGCGCAACGATTTACAAGGCTGAACTCAATGTGGCGGACTCAGACCGTCACTATTACGGGAGTCATGCCTTAACCTTGGCTAGGCACCCCTCTGAGACAGACGAAAGGATGATGGTGCGTCTGCTGGCGTTTGCCTTGCATGCGCAAGAGGATCTGGCATTCACAAAGGGGTTAAGCGATACCGACGAGCCCGATGTTTGGCTGAAGGATTTGACGGGTGCCATTGATTTGTGGATTGAGGTGGGTCAGCCTGAAGAGCGTCGTATTCTGAAGGCTTGCGGTCGAGCTAAGCAGGTTGTGGTGTATTGCTATGCGGGGCATAACAGTAAGCTCTGGTGGGATTCCGTGCGTAATAAGCTTGAGCGAACTCGCAATCTGCGTGTGGTCTGCCTGCCATCGGACCGGACCAAAGAGCTTGCGTCTTGGGCGCAACGCACCATGACACTTCATGTCAACATTCAGGATAGTGAATTGTTTGTGTCGAGCGACCAAGGTCAGCTCATGCTCGAACAAGAGGTCTGGCGGGAATAAGCAGCGCCAGGATGCGTGTGGCGCTGCTCTAATGGTCCCGACTTAGACGCCCATTTGCGTCGCGAGATCGCGAATATCTTTAGCGACGACATCCCACTTTTCTGTTGCAACCAGATTTGTCTTCTGCTCGGGGCCGTGCTCCGTCGGGCGCGGCCAGAAGGCAGTTTTGAGTCCGACCTTTCGCGCGGCAGCTAAGTCGTCGTTATGTGCTGCACACATCATGACTTCACTCGGATCAAGCTGCAAAATCTTGGCAACACCCAAATAAGATTGTGGCTGCGGCTTGTAGCAGTGAAACACTTCAGTGGATAAGTTCAAATCCCAAGGCAAGCCGGTGTACTTTGCGATGCCTGTCAGCAAAGAGACGTTGCCGTTTGAGAGCGGGGCAATGATGTATTTGCTCTTCAGACGTGTCAGACCCGAGACCGCATCTGGCCAGCCATCGAGGCGATGCCACACTTTGTTGACATGTTGGCGTTGCGCTTCGGTCATTTTTTCAAGACCAAACTCCGGCAATAGCTGCTCGAGAGACTCACGATGCAAAACATCCAGAATGGTCCATTCTCTTTGACCACTGCGTACCTTTTCCATTGAGGGCTGATAGAGCGAGCGCCACTTCACCGCCAGTGCTGTCCAGTCACAGGAGTAGCCATTCTCCGAACCCCAGCGAGTGAGATCGCGTGTGATGCTTCCACGCCAGTCGACAACGGAACCAAACGTGTCGAACACCATTGCTTTGACTGTCGAAGTGAGTGTGCTCATTTACATCACCGCGGACATGCCGCCATCCAGGTTGACGCTGCTGCCTGTGACGTAACTAGAAGCCTCGGAGGAGAAGAAGGCAACGACATTGGCGACCTCTTCGGCACGACCGACACGACCAAGCGGCACATCTTTGCCGTGATTTTCGTAGAGTTGTTCCACAGAAATTCCGGCCTTGGCGGCTTTACGTTCGTGTTGACCTGCACGGATCAAACCAATACAGACGCTATTGACCAGAATGTTGTCGGCTGCGAATTCTTTTGATAAAGCTTTGGTCATTGCCAGGCCCGCGGCACGTGTCACCGTCGTCGGCATCGATTTAGCGCGAGGTTGCTTAGCACCGATGTTTGTCACATTGATGATGCGACCCCACTTGTTCTTGCGCATTTCTGGAATAGCCAGACGTGACAAGCGAATCGCAGCGAATAGTTTGAGATCAAAGTCAGCTTGCCAATCTTTGTCGGTGACGGATTCAAACTCACCAGTCGCCGAGGTGCCGGCATTGTTGATCAGGATGTCGAGTCGGCCATAGGCCTTTAAGATTTCCTGGATGATGCGCGTGCATTCTGCATCCTGACTGACATCGGCTGCGATGGCGAGGACTTTTCCGCCCGCTGCACGAATGTCAGCGGCTACTTGATCTAAGAGTTCCCGTCCGCGGGCAGCAATCACGACAGTCGCGCCTTCCTCGGCGAGCTTCATGGCGCACGCTTTGCCAATACCTTGAGATCCACCTGTGACAAGCGCCACTCTATTTTTTAGTCCGAGGTCCATTTGATATCTCCGTTTAAGCGTTTGTAAGTTGTTGTAGGTTGTACCGAAATACCTGCCGCATGACTAGTTGTTTTAAGTCTCTGCGGCGACTTGTCTGAGCGCCTCTTCAAAGGCCTCCGCGGGTTGTGCACCTTGCAGCAAGTATTTGTCGTTAATAATGATGGAAGGGACCGAGTGAATACCCATTGAGGTGTACTTCATTTGCTGAGCGCGAACGTCTGCGGCAAATTCGTCTGTGGCGAGGATATCGGCCGCCCGTTTTGAGTCGAGCCCAGCGCGGTTGACAGCATCGAGAAGATTTTGTGCTTCGTCAAGATCAACGGCTAACTGAAAATACGTCACCAGTAATTCACGCTTAAGCCGATGTTGCGCTTGGGCACCGCATTCAAGTCCCGCCCAATGTAAGAGTCTGTGCGCGTTAAAGGT